>NZ_JBJMQP010000048.1:0-134470 GCF_045802625.1 Hyalangium sp.
CGGTCCCAACGCCCAGTGCAAGCCGGGCTCCGTCTTCTTCCTGTCGAACGATCACGGCTTCAACACCAGCATCAACCTGGGGGCCGCGGCTCCGCGAGGAAGCGACATCGGAGATCCCGACGCGTACCCGGATCCAGACGCTGAAGACGACTATGGCGATTACGGCGACGGCGATTCCGGCCTCTATGGGTTCGCGATGGGGACGTGCCCGTGCGACGGCGGTGTCTGTATGCCGCCGGATGCCGGCACTCCGCCGTCACCCGATGCCGGCACTCCTCCCCCACCGTGGCCCGATGCTGGCACCGCCCTCTCCTCGCCCGCTAATCCAGACGAAGCCTGGCTCCAATAGGAGCGCTGCTTGCCTCTGCTTGAGGTGGACCCCATCGGCGCGCCGCGCGAGTTGCTGGGCCGGGCTGGCTTGCTGCAACCTCGCCCTGCTTGAAATCTCGCCCACCCTAGCAGCGGCACTGCGGCGCGGCGTGTGAGGCCGGACAGCCCTCCGCCTCCTCGTGAGGACAACAGCCTCGGCTTCTGCGCTATCATCGCGGGTGGAAGCGCGTAGGCCCTTCGAGCAGGGGGAACAACTTGGGCTCATCTGATGAGACTCGCATCGTCCGGCTCCCTGATGGCGCCTCGCGCAAGGAGGCGGTCAATGAAGGCACCCGTGTGGCCAACCTGGCCCACCTCCTGAAGGACAGCGCCGAAGAGGTGTTCAACTCCCTTCACCCGCAGATGGCGGCCATTCATTCCAAGATTGATCGCCCAGGCGTCATCATCTTCGCCGCGTCCGCGCGGGGGCTGGATGGACACCTGTGGCTCGAGGCCGGACCGGAGCTGCGCGCGGGGAGTATCGGGCGTCACGGCGCCGCGGACCTCTACCTGCCAGGGGATGAGCAGCTCTCCCTGCGCCATCTGGTGGTGACAACGCGCGCCTCCGAGCGCGGTGTGCACACCCGCATCATCGATCTCCGGACCCCTGCCGGCTTCACTGATGATCACCACAAGCCCCTGAGAGCCATCGAGGCGGACGGCTGGGTGGTCGTGGGGATGGCCTCCTACTGGTTGTTCGTCTTCGTCACGGGCCAGCCGCTGCCCTGGGACACCTCGACCCGCAAGCCCTGGCGCACGCTGCCCCAGCGCGTCTACGTGGAGACCCAGAAAGCCCGGCGCCGCGCCCCGGAGGCCGCATCGCGTCTCCCGCGCTCCAACACGGAGATCACCAATATCACGAGCGTGCCAGGCCCGGTGGACACCAGCATCGAGCCGCTCCTGCTCCCGGGCGAGCCTGTCGCCGCGCGCCTCATGATCCATGCGCGAGGACCAGGGCAGCATCCGCTTGCCATCAGCGCGGCCTCATTGGCGAGAGGTGTGATCCTCGGACGCTACTCACGCTGCGATGGAAGCGCGCTGTTCACGGAAAGCACCGTGTCCCGAGTCCACGCGCTGATCATCACCGATGAAGACGACATGTACCTCATCGACGTGGGCTCTACCTGCGGGACGTGGGATGGGGAGCAACGGCTGCGCGCGCAACTCCTCACCACGGGGCGAGAACTCCGCCTGGGCGAGGCCGTGCGCCTCTCGTGGAATCCGGCTCACTGAGCGCGCCGGGAGTCGGCCGTGCTCCCACGCAGCAGTGTCGCACCGCACGTGGAGTGCAGCCTTCCAGGGGCTCCGGGGCCTGAGCCCCTCCTCGCTCGCGGGAATCTGTACTCCGGCCCGCACCTGACCCGCCAGTCAGGAGACGGGGTGCGCTACGCTGGCCCCGCACGTGGACCACCGATTCCAGATCAATCTCCGCGGGGTCATCGACCTCCTGTCGCACCACCTCTACAGCTCGCCCGACGTCTACGTGCGGGAACTGCTGCAGAACGCCACGGATGCCATCCGCGCCCGGCAGCTCCTGGAACCCGCCCACGAAGGCACCGTGCGCGTGGAGCTCATCGAGAAGCAGGACGGAGGCCCACCCACCCTGCTCTTCAGCGACGACGGGATCGGCCTGACGGAGGAGGAGATCCACCGCTTCCTGGCCACCATCGGCGAGAGCTCCAAGCGGGAAGCCCTCGCCGCGCGCCGCAACGACTTCATCGGCCAGTTCGGCATCGGCCTGCTCTCGTGCTTCATGGTGTGCGACGAGCTGCTCGTGGTGACACGCTCGGTGAAGGGCGATGGCCAGACCATGGAGTGGCGGGGACGGCATGACGGCACCTACTCCGTGCGGGCCTCCGCTCACCCGCTCGATCGCCCGGGGACTCAGGTCTTCCTCGTGGCCCGGCCGGATGCCGCCGAGCTCTTCACCGCCGAGCGCGTCCGCCAGCTCGCCCTCCACTATGGCGGGCTGCTGCCCTTCCCCATCCTGCTGACGGCGCAGGGCCACACCGCGCGCATCAACACCGAGGGAGCCCCCTGGCGCCGCAAGTACGAGAGCGCCAGCGAACGGCGAGCGGCCCTGCTGTCCTACGGGCGCGAGGTGTTCGGCTCGGACTTCATCGACTGCATCCCGCTGAAGTCCCCCGCCGGAGATGTGGAGGGTGTGGCCTTCGTGCTGCCCTTCAGCCCTCACTACAACGCCAAGCAGAAGCACCGCGTGTACCTGAAGAACATGCTCTTGTCCGAGAGCGCGGAGAACCTGCTCCCGGACTGGGCCTTCTTCGTCAAGTGCGTGGTGAACGCCAACGAGCTGCGCCCCACCGCCAGCCGCGAGTCCTTCTACGAGAACGACACCCTGGCCAAGGCCCGCGAGGCGCTCGGCCAGGCGCTGCGGCGCTACCTGATGGACCTGGCCAAAGACGACCCGCGCGCCCTGCAGCGCCTCATCTCCCTGCACGGCCTGTCGGTGAAGGCGCTGGCGCTGGATGACGATGACTTCTACCGGCTCGTCATCGGCTGGCTGCCCTTCGAGACCTCGCTCGGGGTGATGACGCTGCTGGACTACCGCCGCTCCAACCCCACCGTGCGCTACGTCTCCACGCTGGATGACTTCCGGCAGGTGGCGCGCGTGGCCGCCGCCCAGGGCCTGTGCGTGGTGAATGCCGCGTACACCTATGACTCGGACCTGATCGAGAAGCTGCCGCGCATCTTCCCGGACGCGCACGTGGAGCCCTTCTCCGCGGCGGAGCTGCCCCAGAGCTTCGAGGAGCTCACCCTGGACGAGCGCGAGGCCGTCTTCCCGCTCCTGCGGATGGCCGAGCTGGCGCTCCAGCCGTTCCGCTGCGACGTGGCGGTGAAGAAGTTCCGCCCCAAGGAGGTGCCCACCCTCTACAGCTCGGAGGCGGAGGGCGCCTTCCGGCGCGACGTGGAGCGCACCCGCGACGAGAGCGATGATCTGTACGGCGCCATGATGGACAACATGCTCGCCGGCGCGCAGGGCAATGACCGGCCGCTGCTGACCTTCAACTTCCTCAACCCCGTGGTGCGCAAGCTGGCGGGGGTGGCCGATCGCACCCTGATGAAGCTCTCGGTGGAGATGCTGTACGTGCAGGCGCTGCTGCTCGGCCACCGGCCGCTGAGCGCGAAGGAGATGGCGCTGCTCAACCAGGGGCTGCTGGGGCTCATCGCCGGGCGGCTGGAGGGCGGCGGTGAGGACTCGGGCTCGGGAGGCATGCATTGAGCTCGCGGGACTGGCGTGAGCAGCTCGACGAGCTGCGCGATCGCGCCGAGCGCCTGCGCCACGGCGAGGCCAAGGTCATGGCGCTCGAGGAGGCCGTGCGGCTGGCCGACACCCATGGCGATCTCGATCTCGCCTTCGAGGTGCGGGACGAGCTCATCGACGCGGCCACCTTCGGCGGCTTCCCGGACAAGGCGCTGGTGGCCTTCGCCTGGTGCCGCGCGCAGGCGAAGAAGAACCCGGAGCGCTTCGACTCGGACCAGCTCCTGTGGAAGCAGAAGTGGGTGGTGGGCCGGCTGGATGACTTCCCTCACATCACCCTCAAGCAGATCCGCGATGCGCTGGACGACATCGAGCAGACCTACGCGAAGGTGGATGCCGGCAAGCGGGCCGTCCTCAAGCTGCGCTACCAGACGGCCAGGGATCTGGGCGATGAGCGCTCGGCCCAGCTGTACTGGGATCAGTGGGTGGCCGCCCCGCGAGATCACCTCACCGACTGCCGCGCGTGCGACCTGGACGACGAGATCGACCACCACATCGACCTGGGCGAGTACGCGAAGGCGCTGGAGAAGGCCCGCCCCATCCTCGAGGGCCGCAGCGGCTGCGCGGAGATCCCCCACCTGACCTACGGCAGCGTGCTCTACCCGCTGCTCAAGCTCGGGCGGCTGGAGGAGGCTCGGGACTGTCACCTGCGCGGCTACCCGATGATCTCTCGCAACCGGGACTTCCTGGCCTGCGTGGGCGAGCACCTGGAGTTCCTGGTGCTCACCGACAACCTGGCCCGAGGCCTGTCGCTGTTCGAGCAGCACCTCGGCTGGGCGCTGGATCATTCGAGCTGGCGCGACCGGTTCACCTTCCACGTGGCGGCGGAGTTCCTGCTGTCCCGGCTGCTGGCCACGGGCCGCGACTCGGTGAGCCTGCGACTGCCCAAGGCCTTCCCCCTGCACCAGCGCCAGGACACCTACGACCCGCGGGAGCTGCACGGCTGGGTGGAGACCCAGGCAAAGGAGATCGCCGCGCGCTTCGACACGCGCAACGGCACCGATCGCTTCCAGAAGCTGCTGGAGCGCACGCGGGCGCTGGAGAAGGACGTGGTGCCCTTCCCCATCGAGGTGCCTACTCGTCCGAGGTAGGCCCGCGCGGCTTGGAGAGGACGGGGACATAGCAGCCGCCCCTCCACTCGTAAGCAATGTCTGGGCAGTCCGGAGGGCGGGCATCCTGCTTCATCCAGCACCCGCCTTGAATCTCGAGCTCTCCCGGACACGGTGGGCGCTGCTGGCCCGGCAAGGGGGTCTGAGGAAGCTCAGAACCGTACTGTCCCCGGTCACTCATGAGGGGGCCAACGGTCTCTGAAGAGGTGAGGACGCCGCCGCCCAAATCCACGGTGCCGACATCTCCCCTGCCCTCTTCGAACATCTCCTCGCGCGCCAGCTGCGGGGGATCGATGGGCTCCCAGGCACCGGACTCGAACCGGGGTGACTTCAAGGCCAACGGCATCACCACGGCGATGATGGCCAGGGTGAGCCCCAACCACCGCTTGTGCTCCGGTGGAGCAGGCGTGCTCTGCGGGGTGAGCTGCTGGGTGCGCGCCAGGGCGCGGCGCTGTTCCTCCAGCATCAATCGATCCAGCCGGATCCCCTCGCCTATCTCTCGCGGCACTTCGGCGTGGAGCTTCTCCATGTCCCGGCCGAACAGGGGCGCGCTGGCTTCCGGGCCCGCGCGCTCCGCGGCCTGCTCCAGCGCCTCGGCCATCTCTCGGGCCGTGCCGCGGACCTTGGGGTCCACGGAGAGCATCCGCAGGATCAGCGCGTCGAGCTGAGGGGCGACCCGCGGATTGAGCTCCCGGGGAGACTCCAGCTCCTCGCCCTCCACGTGCCACACCTCAGAGCCTTCCATGCTGGGCTCCGTCGGAGGCGGATACCGCTCCGTCACCCACCGGTAGGCCGTCACCCCCAACGCGAACAGATCATCCGCGGGCTGGGCGGTACCGTGTGCCTTCGGCTGGCGCCCATGACGGTGGGCGAATAGCCACGCCTCGGGACTGCGGTAGGCGGGCGTGCCCGGAGGCAGGGCGAACGGGGCCATCCTCTCGGCCCCCGTATGGTGGCCCGCGCCAAAGTCCGTCAGTACGGCGCGCTCTCCGTCCTTCTTCACCAGCAGGTTGTCTCCCTTGACGTCCCGGTGGACTCCACCCGCCGCGTGCGTGGCCGCGAGCGCCCCCGCCACCTGCGCCAGCAACCGGAGCACCTGTCTCGAGGAAGGGTTGCGCGTGGTTCCCCACTCGTAGAGGGGCACGCCCTCCACCCACTCCATGACGATGTACGGATAGACGCGGCCCCCGGGGGACCTCCAGAGCCCGTGGCCTCTCGGACGGGGGACGCTCGGGTGGTGGATGCGAGACAGCAGCTCCAGCTCGCGCTCGCAGCGCTCATCCCACTCCATCACCGCGATCTTCAGGGCCACCAGCCCCTCCGGCTCTCCGCCGTCCTTCACGGCACGGTAGATGACGCCATAGGTGCCTCGGCCTCGCCGACTCACCACACGCCAGGGCCCCACGGGCATTCCTGGCAGGAGGAAGGCGGGGTGCAGATCCGGTGCGTGGGGGAACTCCATCAGGTGCGAACTCTCAAGGAGAGGAGATCGGCCCCTTCGAGCCGGTGAGCACCCTACCCCATCAGTAGGCTCAAGTCAGCCCTCCTCGTTAGGTGGTCCTCCTGGGAGCCATCTGTCCAGTCGCGGAGACAGCGCCGCGGCCTCCCCTCGGGACACTTGCCAGCCTCCCTGGCCCCCCCTACGTAGGAGCCCCCTCGGAAGGAGCAGACGTGATCGGACACATCCTCGTCGCCATCGATGGCTCGGAGCACTCGCGCAGGGCGGCTCGCTTCGCCCATGATCTGGCGCAGCAGACCCGCGCCCGCATCACCCTGCTCTACGTGCTCGAGCCCCCGCGGGTGCTGCCCATCGCCTTCATGGAATCGGCGGCCTTCACCTCGCCCCACACGGACCCGAAGGACATGGAGAACGTGCAGCGGCTGCTCGAACAAGTGGCCGCGGACCTCCCCAAGGCCCAGGTGGAGAAGCAGGTGGAGCTGGGGCCACCGGCGGACACCATCGTGGCCGTGAGCCAGCGGCTCGCGGTGGACCTCATCGTCGTGGGCTCGCGCGGCCTTTCACTGGGAGGAAAGTGGCTGCTGGGCTCGGTGAGCGATCGGGTGGTGCAGCACGCTGGCCGCCCCGTCACCGTGGTGCACTGAGCCCCCGGGGGCTTCCCGTCCGGTGACGCACTGCGCCGGCTTCCCCTCCGGCCTGATCAGGTAGACTCCTTCCATACTCTTGGGAGGCGAGATGACGAAGAGCTGGGCATGGGTCTGGATCGCTGCGCTGGTGGTATCGGCGTGCGTGGCGCACGAGAAGGTCGGCGACCAGGCCGCGGCAGTGGGTGACTGGAAGTCCGCGTTGAACGAGTACGGGGAGGCGCTCTCCAAGGAGCCGGACTCGCCCGAGCTGAAGCAGAAGTTCGAGAACGCCAAGCGCCAGGCCATCGACAGCTCCTTCAAGAAGGCCCAGGCCTGCGCCACCACCGGAGACTGGGGCTGCGCGGTGGGCGAGGCGGACTTCGCCCTCCAGGTCGACAGCGGCAATCAGGAGATCGCCGCGTTCCGCGCCACCGCGGCCCGCTCGCTGGCGCTGCAGCAGATCGCCCAGTCGCACGATGTGGCCATGAAGGGTGATTTCCGAGGCGCGCTCCAGCTCATCGAGCGCTCCCAGGCCCTGTCCAGCGACGCCACCGTGGCCCAGGAGGCGGCGAAGGCTCGCACGGGCCTTGCCGCCATGGCGGACACCGAGGCGGAGCGCCTGCGCCAGAGCAAGTCCTACCCCCAGGCGGTGGAGGCCCTCTCCGTCGCCGTGTCCATTGACAGCTCCAAGCGGGGCAAGCTCGAGGCGCTGCAGCGCGAGTACGACACGTTCCGCGCCGCCGAGTACGAGCGGCTCGCCCAGCAGGGAGACCAGGCCCTGGCGCGCAGGGACTGGGCCGGGGCCGAGGCCAGCTACGTGGAAGCCCTGAAGATGAACCCGGGTGGCCGGGCCGAGCCGCTCGCGCGCTATGCGGGCGGAGTGGGCGCCGCCGAGACCGCGCTCGCCCGCCAGGACTACTTCACCGCGGCGAACGCCTACCGTCAGGCCATCGCCTCCGGCCAGGACACCAGCGGCTACGCCGCGGGACAGCTCGAGCTCGTGGAGGTGCGGCCCTATACGGTGCGGATCCGCTCGGTGCTGGCCCGGCCGATGCGCTCTGATGGCCGGCCCTGGGTGGGCAACATGAACCCGTACATGAGCCGGCTGCTCAACATGTTCACCGGGGATTACATGGACCCGCGGGGCCGGGGCGTCAACCGCCGCCTCATCGAGGCCGCCAGGAGCCTGCCTCCCGAGAACCGCCCGAATCTCTCCGTCCGGGTCTCCCTGCCGGATGGGACGCTGCTGTCCACGCCCTCCGTCAATGGCCTGTACGTGGCCTATGACTCGGAGTTCGTCGTGGCCACCAACTCCTTCGACGAGCGGAAGCTGAGCCTGCGCGTCGTCCACCAGAACGGCCAGTTCGCCGAGGACGTGGGCGTGGTGGAGTTCGCCCTGGGCGAGATCGTCCGCCGCCACGAGGCCCAGCTCAGCGGGCAGTCGGTCGCGGCGATTGATCTGTCCATCGAGCCCGCCGTGAACCGCCCTGACGGCATGTTCGCCAACATGTTCCCGCTGAACGACGGCTCGAACCTGGCGCAGGACTACTCGATGCCCACGCCCCGGTCCGTGGGGTACCGGCTGAGGGGAGTCCGGGCCGTGGTGCCGCAGCGCGCGCTCGCGATGAAGCAGCCGAACCGGGGCGCTGGCAAGCTCGTGGTCGAGATCGTCCAGGGTGGGCGCGTCGTCTACCACAGCCCTCAGCTGGACAACGTCTACGAGGCCCAGTGGGCCGTCTCGAACGTGAACCTCTACGTGCAGCCCGGCGAGCAGCTCCGGGTCCTGGTCTGGGACATGGCCCCCAGCCAGAAGGAGCTGATGCTGGATGCCATCCTCCCCGCGACCCAGGTCAGGCCGGGCATCGCGACGGTGAGCTCCCCGAACGGCATCTCCGCCTCGTTGAACCTCGAGACCCGGCAGGCCTGGGCCGGCGGCATGGCGCCCTAGCGCCGCGGAGCGGAGGCCCGCAGCGGCGGGAAGAGCAGGCCCCCCCTTGCCCTCACCCTGAAAGAGAGCGGGCGTCGATACGCGCGGTGCCTATCTTTTTTTCGAGGCGCCCCATGCGTATGCGAGGACTTGGAATCGGATTGGTTTTGGCAGGTGCAATCGCCGGGTGCATCCCCGAGACCCAGCTTCAACCCCGGCCGGATGCACGGTCTCTCGCGGGGGAGCCGAGCGCCGCCGTGGCCGAGGCCCAGGGCGTGCGGCTCATCGCGGATGGCGCCGCGTGGAAGGGCCACCCCTCGGACCTGGAGCGCCGCCTGACGCCCGTGGAAGTCCAACTGGAGAACCACAGCGGCAGGACGCTGAGCATTCGCGCCAGCTCCTTTGATCTGCTCGGAGGGTCGCGCTTCCAGTACGCCGCGCTGGAGCCCATGAAGCTGAAGGACACCGCGGAGGCGCAGCCCCGCTGCATCGCCGACTACACGCCGGGGTACTGGAGCCTGGGCGCCGGCTGGGCCTGGGGGCCTGGCCCCTGGGGGCACTACGGCTATCCCGGGTGGTCGAGCCCCTTCTACTATCCGTTCCATGATCCGTTCTACGGCCCCACGCCCTACGTGCGGTGCGACGAGCCGCTGCCGACTCGGGACATGATGCAGCGGGCGCTGCCCGAGGGCACGCTGGCGAACGGAGGCACCATCTCTGGCTTCCTCTACTTCCAGGGGGTGGGTGAGCGCGAGCGCCAGGTCAACCTTCAGGCCCGCCTCGTGGATGCCACCACGGGCGGGCCCATCGGCCAGCTGAGCATCCCATTCCAGGTGCACAATTGAATCGCGGTGGCGCGCTCGGCGCGGGCTAGCGGGCAGCGTTCTCGGCGTCGAGCGCGGCCTTCACCGCGGGCCGGGCGGTGATGCGCTCATGGTAGCTCTTCAGGATGGGGAACCGGCTGGTGTCCACCTTGAGGGACTGGGCCCACTGGAGCATCACGAACAGGTAGGAGTCCGCCGCGGTGAACTGGTCCCCCATGAGGTACTGCTTGCCCTCGAGGTTCTTGGCGACGAACTCGAAGCGCTTGCCGAGCCTGTCGTGCACCGCCTTCTTGTCGGCCTCGGGGAGGTCAGGGTTGAAGAGCGCGCCAAAGGTCTTGTGGAGCTCGGTGCCGATGAAGCCCAGCCACTCCTGCAGGCGGTAGCGCTCGAGCGTCCCGTTCGCGGGCGCCAGCTTCTTGTCCGGCTTCTGGTCCGCGATGTACTGCGCGATCGCCGGGTTCTCGGTGAGCAGCTGGCCGTTGTCCAGCTCCAGCGCCGGCACATAGCCCTTGGGGTTGATGCTGTAGTAGTCCGCGCCCGTCGCGGTCTTGTGCGCACGCAGGTCGACCTTCACCATGTCGAACTTCAGGCCCGACTCCCTCAGCAGGATGTGCGGGTTCAGCGAGCAGGCGCCAGGAGCAAAGTAGAGCTTCATCGTGAGTCTCCAGGGTTTGGGTTTGGCGCGCGTATACAGCCGCCCTGGCTTCAGCGCTTGAGGTTGCGGAACGGATTGTTGAATGGCTCGGGGCCCTTCTTCTCCGCAGGGGCGGGTTTGCTCGCTGGCGGACGTCCGGACTGCGCCCCTCTTCCTCCCGAGGGACTCGCCGTCATGCGGCCCGCGTTCCCCGCCGGAGCCCGGCCCGGAGACGGTGCGGGCGCCCCGCCCTCCTGCACCGCTCGCACCGAGAGCGCCAGCCGCTTGCGCGGCAGATCCACGGAGAGGACCTTCACCGTGAGCCGGTCGCCCACCTTCACCACCTCGGAAGGATCCTTCACGAAGCGCGTGGCGAGCTGGGACACGTGGACGAGCCCATCCTGGTGCACGCCCACGTCCACGAAGGCGCCGAACGCGGTGACGTTGGTCACCACGCCCTGCAGCACCATGCCCTCCTTCACGTCCTCCAGCGTCTTCAAGTCCTCGCGCAGCGCGGGCGCGGAGAAGTCTCCCCGCGGATCGCGGCTGGGCTTCTCCAGCTCGGCGAGGATGTCCCGGAGCGTCAGCTCTCCCAGGTCCGGCCCGAGGTAGCGCTTCGGATCAATCTTCTTCACCAGCTCCGCGTTGCCCACCAGCGCGCCCACCTCCACGCCCAGATCCTTCGCCATGCGCTCGACGACGGCGTAGCGCTCGGGGTGGACGGCGCTCGCGTCGAGCGGCTCGGGGCCTCGCACGCGCAGGAAGCCCGCGGCCTGCTCGAAGGTCTTCGGTCCCAGGCCGCTCACCTTGAGCAGCTCGCGCCGCGTGGAGAACGCGCCCTTCTTGCTGCGGTGGGCCACCAGCTTCTTCGCCAGCGAGGGCCCCACGCCGGACACGTGCTCCAGGAGCTGCGGGGACGCGGTGTTCACGTCCACGCCCACCGCGTTCACGCACGAGTCCACCACCTCGCCCAGCTTCTTCTTGAGCAGCCCCGGATCCACGTCGTGCTGGTACTGCCCCACGCCGATGCTCTTGGGATCGATCTTCACCAGCTCGGCCAGCGGATCCTGCAGCCGGCGGCCGATGGACACCGCGCCGCGCAGGGACACGTCCAGCTCGGGGAACTCCTCGCGCGCCAGCTCGGAGGCCGAGTACACCGAGGCGCCCTGCTCGCTCACGGAGACCACGGGCACCTTCGTCCCGAGCTTCTCGAGCACCTCGCGCACGAAGCCCTCCGCCTCGCGGCTGCCGGTGCCGTTGCCCACGGCGATCAGCTCGGGGTGGTGCTTCTGGAGCACCGTGGCGAGCTGCCGGGCCGCCCGGGCGCGCTCGTCCGGGGAGCGCTCGGTGTAGAGGGTGCCCGTCTCCACCACGCTGCCGGTGGCGTCCAGCATCACCATCTTCACGCCGGTGCGCAGGCCCGGATCCAACGCCACCACGGGCCGCGTGCCCGCCGGAGGCGCCAACAGCAGGTGGCGCAGGTTCTCTCCGAACACGCCAATGGCCTGCCTGTCCGCGCGCTCCTTGAGCTCGGCGCGCAGCTCCGACTCCAGCGACGGGCCCAGCAGCCGCTCCCAGGCGTCCTCCGCCGCCGCGCGCAGCTCCGAGGCGAACAGCGCCTGCGGCTTCGTCACCACGCGGGAAGTGAGGAGCCCCTTGGCCTCGTCATCCGGGAAGAGGACCTTCACCCGGAGCACCTGCTCGGCCTCGCCTCGCAGCAGCGCCAGCACGCGGTGGGAGGGCGCCTGGGCGAGCGGCTCCTCGTGCTCGTAGTAGGACTCGAACTTGGTGGGCTCGTTCTTCTTCGCGGGGGCCACCTCCGAGTGCAGGCGCCCCTTCTGGACGCACAGCTCGCGAGCGGCCCGGCGCAGGGGAGCGTCCTCGGCGACACGCTCGGCGCAGATGTCCCGCGCGCCCGCGAGCGCCGCATCCAGGTCCGGCACGCCCTTCTCCGCGTCCACGAAGGGGCGCACGCGAGCTTCGCGGTTCTCTCCGCGGGGGAGCTCCTGCTTCCAGATGAGCTCCGCGAGCGGCTCCAGCCCGCGCTCCCGAGCAATCGCCGCGCGGGTGCGCCGCTTGGGCTTGTAGGGGAGGTACAGATCCTCCAGCTCGGTGCGCGTCTTGGCGCGCTGGATGGCCCGCGCCAGCTCCGGCGTCAGCTTCCCCTGGCCCTCGATGGTGCGGAGGATGGTGTCGCGCCGGGAGTCGAACTCGGTGCGCTCGGAGGCGCGATCGAGGATGGTCTGGATCTGCACCTCATCCAGGCCGCCGGTGGCTTCCTTGCGGTAGCGAGCGATGAAGGGGACGGTGGCACCCTCGGCATTGAGCGCGAGGGTCTTGTCCACCTGCTCGGGCTTGAGACCCAGCTCCTGGGACAGCTCGATGGCGTAGGCGTGCATGGCGAGGGGAACCTATCACCTGTTGCCCGTGGCGCCTACTTCCACCTACACCCAAGCTTCAGACGTTGAGTCCGCACAGCTCGGCGCTCACCTTCCACAGCCGAGCGGCCAGCTCCTTGTCATGGGACTGGGCCGAGGACTTCGCCGGCTTGCGCTTGACGTAATAGCCGCTGACACCCTCCATCTCCGGAGACGAGGCGAGCCACACCAGCGTGTCGGCGCCCTTCTCCGGCGTGTCCATGAGGGGGCGCATCATCCACATCGCGAAGCCGAACAAGCCACCCTGGCCCTTGCCCAGTTCCGTCTTCACTCCGCCCGGATGCATGATGGTCGCCGTGACGCCCGTGCCCTCCAGCCGCCGGGCCAGCTCGTAGGTGAACAGGAAGTTGCCCAGCTTGGACTGGGCGATCGACTTCATCGCGCTGAACTTCTTCTCTCCCTGCAGATCATCGAAGTGGATCTTCGCGATGGCCTCGATGCCGCCCGAGCCGTTGACCACGCGCGACGGCGCCCCCGCCTTCAGCGCGGGCAGCAGCAGGTTCGTCAGCAGGAAGTAGGACAGGTGGTTGACGGCGAACATCGTCTCCAGCCCGTCCGGGGTGACGACGCGCTGGTTCAGGAACAGGCCCGCCTGGTTCACCAGCACGTTCAGCTTCGGGTAGCGCGCCAGGAAGTCCGCGGCTCCCTTCTTCGTGGACTCGATGGAGGCCAGGTCCGCCACCATCAAGTCCAACGAGTTGTTGCCAGTGGCGCGGGCGATCTCCTGCTTCACCGCCTCGCCCTTCTCGCGGCTGCGGCAGCCGATGACGACGGTGGCGCCCTGCGCGGCGAGCCCGGTGGCGGTGGCCTTGCCAATCCCGGACGTGGCGCCCGTGACCAGACAAACCTTGCCCTTCATCGCTTCATTGGACGGCGGCATGGGGAACAACCTCCGAGACGCCCGGGGGGAGGAGCGCTCCCCCCGACCATCTCCCGCCACCTCCCTCCCCGTCCAGCCCTCACTCCGTTGCGCTACTGCAGGCGGAAGGAGCCCTCAGCCACCAGCAGGATGTCCACCGCCGGAGTCGCCTTCGTCCCGAACGCCGCGAGCGCCGTGGACTGGGCCTTCACCGCGGTGGCATAAGCGGCGTAGGCATCCGCGATGCCCGTGGCCAGCTTCGTGGTGTCCGTCTGGCTGCTGGTGACGGCCGCCTTCACCGCCGTGTCCAGCGCCGCATCCAGCGTGGCCGCCGCCGTCACCGTGGCCTGCACCGCCCCCGAGACGACCAGCTGGTTGGTCACGTTGACGCCCAGGTACGAGCCCAGCACCGTGCTCTTCACGTCCGCGCCCGTGGCCACGCTCGCCGAGAAGCTCTGGAACGCCTGCACCGCTGCCGCCGTAGTCGTCGAGGCGCTCACGCTGGAGTGCAGCGCCGTCGCCGCGGTCCCCGCCTGCGTGGACGTCTCGCTCGCGGCCGCGGAGGCCTGGAGGATCGCCGTGAGCGCTGCCCCCGAGGTCCTCGCCTCGGCCGACGCCGCCGCGCGCAGGGACGCGTCCACCAGCGGCTGCGCATCCTGCGCGGACAGGCGCGCCTTCACCGTCGCGCGGAAGGCCACGCTCGCCGAGCTCTCACCCTGAGCCTGCTCCTGCGCCTGGGCGCCCTGCTTCTCGGCCGCCGCGGCCAGCTCCGTGTAGAACTCCTGGTAGGCCGCCTCGACGCCGGTGCCCGCATCGAGCGCCGCGTTCAGCTTCGCCGAGGCGCTCAGCTCCGCCGAGAACAGCGCGGACTGGCTCGTCTGCACGCCGGCCTTCGAGTAGGCGCGGACCTCCGCCTCTTGAGCGGCGCGCACGGCCTCGGCCAGCGCCTTCACCCGGGCCTTGATCGTCTCGGCCGAGCTGGCGCCCTGCTTCGCCGCCGCCGCCATGTTCGCGTTGATGCGGGCGCGCAGGTCCACCGTGTCCGTCTGCGCGGCCTGGGCCCCGTCCACCACCATCTGCGTGAAGACCTCCGCCTCCAGCGAGCTCTCGCTGTCCATCGGCGGCGCGGCGGTGGAGCTGCCCACCTCTCCGCTCGCGTCGAGCAGCGCCGAGGCCACCACGGCGCCGGAGCTGTCCACCGCCTGGAGCACCAGCCGCTCCTGGCCCGCGGGCACCTCGATCGTATAGCTGCCCTGGGCGGAGACGGCCGCCTCACTCACCAGCGTCAGCGAGCCATTGGGGCCCACCGAGCTCGCGCGGACCTTCGAGGCCGCGGACACCGAGCCCGAGCCTCCCAGTCCCTCTCCGGCGAACGCCCGGACATTCTGGATGTCCTGCTTCTGGGTCCCATCCTGATCCGTCACCTTGCCACGGACCTGGACGTTGTCACTGCCACCACAAGCCGCGAGGACGAGCGTCGCCACGGCCACCCACAACTGCTTCTTCATCGCTGCCACGTCACACCTCGTTGGAGTCACGCAGGCGCCCCCGGCCAGGGCGCCCCGTGTAGAGCTTCTTGAGGGTGGCGCGGCGGATTGGATCGCCGGGCGAGCGGCTGTCTCCTACTGAACTTTCAGGGGGCGACGCGCCTCCCACTCGGGCCGCAGCAGGCCCCAGAGTTGCTGATCGATGCGCCGGCCCTGGACGACCGTGTGCTCGCGCAGCACCCCCTCCAGGACAAACCCCAGCTTGCGCGCCAGCGCCTGCGAGGGGAGGTTCTCCGCTGTCGTCGTCAGCCAGATCCGGTGCAGCCCGGGGATGGAGAAGAGGCGCTCCAGCATCAGCGTCACCGCCCGGGTGCCAATGCCGCGGCCCAGGCACTCCTCGGCCAGCATGTAGCCCACCTCGAGACGGCCCTGCACGCGGGAGAACTCACGCGCGGACACGGTGCCCACCACGCGCCCGTCCGCCTCCACCATCCACCGGAAGCTCTTGGCGCGGGGATCCGTCACGTCACTGCTCGCCTCGCGCAGCCGCTTCAGCAGCGCCTCGCGGCTGTCCTCCTCCATCGACACGAGGCGGCGCGCGGTGGCTCCCGCGCGGATGGCGATCCAGTCGTCCAGATGCTCGGGGAGCGCGGGGACGAGCCGCACTTCAAGAGTGCCCATGGGAGGCGCAGCCTACCGCCTGCGCCTCCCGGACCGGAACGGCCTAGGCGGGGGTGATGGCGCCGTTCTGGATGCGGAAGTTCTGCGTGCTGAACTGCGACTTCAGCTGCGCCTCGGCCCGCACCGAGTAGTCCTTGTGAATCTCACTGCTGGGGATGAGGTGGAAGGTGGCCAGCGCCTGATCCGCGCGCAGCTCCACCATCAGGAAGCCGTGGGCCGTCGCATTGGAGAAGACCATGCCCGGATTGCCGGCCTTGAGCGTGGCGTCCATCTCGGCGACGGCGTAGCGGTAGATGGCGCTATTCTGCGTGTAGCCCGCGCCCATCACCGCCGTGCCCGCCAGCTCCTGCACCGTGCCCGAGGAGATGGCCGGCGCCGTCAGCGTGGGGATGCCGCCCTCCACCGACGCGAACGAGGCGTGGATGTCTCCGGAGAGCACCAGCGCGTTCACGTTGCTGGCCTTCAGCGAGCCCAGCAGCTCCTTCTTCTTCGTCGGGAACCCGTCCCACTGGTCCACGTTGAAGTAGAAGCGCTGGCGCAGCGTGGGATCCGGGATGTCCATCTTGGTCCGCAAGTCCCACACCAGCGACGAGAACGACACGGAGCTGATGATCACCTTCCAGGTGTTGGTGGCCTTCACCTTCTCCTGGAACCAGGCCTCCTGCGTGGCGCCATACGCGTTCTCGCTGGCCTTGGCCGTGGTGGCGTAGTGGTACTGGGCATACAGATCGAACGTGTCCTTCACCACGACGTAGCGCGAGCCGCGGATGCCGAACAGATCCACCTTGCCCATGTGCAGGTAGGCCATGCCGTGCGGCATGCCCGCGGTGGGAAGGGCCGGCTTGCCCAGCGCGGCCAGCACCTGGTTGACATAGGCCAGCGCCAGCTTGCCCTTCACCAGGGTGGCCGCCTTCTCCGTGGCCTCTTGCTGCGTCAGCCCTGCCTTCATGGCCTGCGCCACGTAGGCCTGCTGCAGCCCACCCTTCACCGGGGCGAGCTCGGGCGCGTCCACGTCGACGTACGTGAAGGTGTCCGAGTTGAAGGCCGGCAGCGCGCCGAGCGCCGTCAGCGTCGGCTCGTCCATCACCACCGCGCCAGGGTAGGCATCCTCGGGGATGATGTGATCCGGCCGGTAGGAGCGGTAGTCCGTGGCGATGAGCCGCACGTGCTTGCCAAACTCGAAGTCCCGGTAGATGTGCGCGTTGGGGTACTTCGGCTCGGCGTCCACGTCGATGGCGCCCGCGGCCGTGCTGCCCAAGCTGTCGATGGGGATGAACTCGAAGAAGGCCTGCTCCGCGTTGCGGCGGCGATCCGGCTCGAGCTCCTGGTGGAGGCCGTCCTCGTACGTGGCGTTGGCGCCCCAGCAGTCGTCGGAGAACTCGTGGTCATCCCACACGACGATGAAGGGGTAGCGCTCGTGGACCTTCTGGATCATCGGATCCGAGCGCAGGTTCTTGTAGATGTCGCGGTAGTTGGAGAGCGCGTTGGCGGCCAGGTACTGGAACACGCCGGTCTTCTGCACGAGGGCCTTCTCGGGCTCGGAGAAGGAGACGCCGCGCAGCGTGTTGGTGGACTGGAAGGACGGATCGCCCGTGGTCTCGTAGATGTAGTCGCCGAGGAAGATGACCGCGTCCACGCTGTCATCGTTGAGCTGCAGCAGGCGCTGCCAGGCGTTGTAGTAGCGGCCCACGTAGTCCTGGCAGTTGCCGACCACGAACTTCACCGGCACGTCGTCGCCCGCGGCGGGCGCCGTCTTGGTGCGGCCCACCGGAGAGATGAACGTCTCGCCGTCATGCTGGTAGATGAAGCGGTAGTAGTACGTGGTGCGGGCCGCGAGGTTGGTCACCTTCACCTTGATGGAGTTGTCGTGCGCGGCCAGCGCGGACAACCCATCCTGCTTCAGCATGAGCTGGCCGAAGCTCTCGTCGGCGGACACCTCGAGCGACAGCGTGGCGTCCTCGCCAGCGTGCTCCTCGTTGAACACGCGCGTCCACAGCACCACGCTGTCGGGGCGCGGATCTCCGGAGGCCACGGACTGAGGGAAGTACTTGCGGCTGGCCTCCGCCTGGGTGGCGGTCGTCTCTTCCTCGCTGCAGCCAAGCGCAGTCGACGCCGCGACGGCGACGATGGACTGCAGGATGGTGCGGCGGTGCAGTTTCTGGGACAAAGAACCCTCCAATGGGCCGGGCCTTCGGGCCTGCGGCGCGCGCGGAGTCTATGGCGGCGGCCCTCGCTCGGGGAAATCATCATCTTGACGCGCCGCGCCTGAGGCCCACCGAGCGAGCAGCGACCCGCGGTCAGCGCGGCTTTCTCCCACGGTGAAGAAGGCACGAGAGACCGGAGTGGCGACGCTCCCGTCAGAGGACCAGCTCCTTCACCTGGCCGCGCAGGCAGTGGTCACTGGCCATGCTGGCGCCGTAGGCCCCGGCCGGCAGCAGGGCCAGGAAGTCCCCCTCTCGCACCTCCGGGAGCCGGCAGCCGCGGGCCCAGATGTCCACGGACTCGTTGATGTGGCCGGCCACGGTGTACTCGTGGACTGGCGGCGCCAGCGGGGTACGCAGGTGGACGATCTCGAGCGGAATGCCATAGAGCGCCGGGCAGGGATTGATGGCATGACCGGCGTCAACCCCGAGCCAGCACGTGCCTCGGCGTTCCTCTACCGTGTTCACTTGTACGAGCAGCACGCCCGCGGAGGCGGCGATGAAGGTGCCTGGCTCGCAGGCAATCGTCACGCCTAGCGGGACGAGGTGCCGCTCGAGCATCCCGCTCCACGTGGACAGCATGAGCGGCCGATCCTCGGCTCGGTAGCGGCCGCCCAGCCCGCCGCCGACGTTGACAGTCTGAAGCTCCGGCACTTGCCGGGCGACGGCGGCCAGACGCGCGAAGGCGCCCTCGATCTCCGCGGCGCTCTCCTCGGGCAGCCCCCAGCCCACGTGCATGTGGACGCTATCGACTCGCAAGCCCGCCTCGCGCGCCGCATCGAGCGCTCGCTGGCAGTCAGAGAGCTCGAAGCCGAACTTGCCGCCGCCGTACGCCGTCTTCTGCCTGCCGCCGTAAGCGTCGATGACGCCAGGATCGAAGCGCAGGCCGACCGGCGTATCCCGCGGTACGAGCGCGCCGTAGCGCCGTAGCGCGGAGAAGGTGTCCAGCGTGCAGTGCACCCCCCGCGAGGCGACCCGGGCCAGATCGCCATCGGAGAGCATCCCAGCGTTGAACGAGATCAACTCAGTGGGAAAGTCACTCTCGAGCGCAAGCTCCAGCTCGCGCGGAGAGCAGGTGTCCACCCCGATGCCCAGGACATCATGCACGGCCCGGAGGACTCCCGAGCAGCGGTTGGCCTTGACCGCATAGTAGATGCGATAGCGCTGAGTGATCGCCGCCAGCGCCGCCTGCATCCGGCCGAGCTGCCGCTGGAGCGTGGCACGGCTGTAGACATAGAGCGGCGTGCCGTGCTGCCGCGCCAGCTCATCGAGCGCGGAGCCGTCGAGGCAAACGCGCTCCTGTTGGATCCTCAGGCTCTCATGCTCCCACCAGCGGGGGTCTCGTTCTGGCATCGTGGGCTCCTTTTCCCACAGTGGGCGGACTCACGAAACCGGGCAACTCCACCACCGCCCATCCCCTGAAAACAAACGGGGCTGCCCACCTCGCGGCGAGCAGCCCCAGGACTTCCATCTCAGGCGCGGAGAGCTACTTCACGGCCTTCACGCGGGGACGCTTCTCGCCCTCCGCCGGAGCCTCGGGCTCGGCCGGAGCCGCCGCCACCGCCTGCGGCCCCTTGAGCACGCCGTACTTCTCCAGCACGCGCGTTTCGATCTCCTTGTACGTGTCCGGGTGCTCGCGCAGGTAGTCCTTCGCGTTCTCCCGGCCCTGGCCGATGCGCTCGCCCTTGAAGGCGAACCAGCTGCCGCTCTTCTCGACGATGCCGTCGTTGGAGGCCAGATCGATCAGGTCTCCCTCGCGGGAGATGCCCGTGCCGTACATGATGTCGAACTCCACCTCCTTGAAGGGAGGCGCCACCTTGTTCTTCACCACCTTCACGCGGGTGCGGCTGCCCACCACCGCCTCGCCGTTCTTGATGGCGCCAATCCGGCGGATGTCCAGACGCTGCGACGCGTAGAACTTCAGCGCGTTACCGCCCGTCGTCGTCTCCGGGTTGCCGAACATCACGCCGATCTTCATGCGGATCTGGTTGATGAAGATGACGCACGTCTGGCTCTTCGAGATGGTGCCCGTGAGCTTGCGCAGCGCCTGGCTCATCAGTCGCGCCTGCACGCCCATGTGCGCGTCGCCCATCTCGCCCTCGAGCTCGGCCTTGGGCACCAGCGCCGCCACCGAGTCCACCACCAGCACGTCGATGGCTCCGGAGCGCACCAGCATCTCGGCGATCTCCAGCCCCTGCTCGCCGGTGTCCGGCTGGCTCAAGAGCAGATCATCCGTGCGCACCCCCAGCTTGCGCGCGTAGCCCACGTCCATCGCGTGCTCCGCGTCGATGTAGCCGCAGATGCCGCCGCGCTTCTGCGCCTCGGCGACGATATGGAGGCACAGCGTCGTCTTACCGGAGGACTCCGGCCCGAAGATCTCGACGATACGCCCCTTGGGCACCCCGCCCACGCCCAACGCGATGTCGAGCGAGATCGAGCCCGTCGAAATGGCCTGGATGTCCCGGACCAGCGGCTCCTCGTTGCCGAGCCGCATGATCGAACCCTTACCGAACTGGCGCTCGACAGCGGACATCGCCAACTCGATCGCCTTTTCCTTCTCCTGATTCACGGCCATTTCTCTACTCCTCCAGTCGTATGCGGTGAGCCACCCCGGCCCACCTGAACCCGCGTTCAGAACGCGGTTCGTATTACTACGCGACGGGTAGCTCCTAGTCCACCCCTCTGACATACCTGTAGCGGCCGGGCTCCTCAGCTCCGATGGAGAGCGAACAAGAGGACAGCCAGAAGCCCCGCCAGTCCGGACACCAAGCCAGCGTAACCGCCCATGACTCCTAGGAAAAAGGAGAGCAGCGAGGCCACCAGCAGCACCGCCAGCGACACGTTGCGCAAAGCAGTGCCCGGCTTGCTGAAGAGCAGCGACACCAGGGCCAGCGCCACCAAGATGACCTCCGCCGTCAGGGTCCCCGCCACGTGCCTGGCACGCAGCAGGTTGAGGAGGACCTCCCCCAGCATCCCCCCCAGCACGACGCCCGCGCCGGTGCCCTTCAGGTTGGTCTCGCGCCGCCGGAACTTGCGCTGCTCCTGGCGCGGCTTCACCCGCTCGAGATCCTCGGGCCGGACCTCCAGCGCGTAGGGGAAGCCCATGGCGAGCAGCCCCAGCACGGCCGTCTCGTGGCAGCCGTGGCCCGCGGCATCCTCCAGCCCTTCCAGCCGGCCGCTCTCGATGAGGTGGTGGAACCAGTCCGCCACGTGCCGTGAACCTCCCTCGCGCACCATCTTGTCCAGCCAACGGTTGATGCGCCGGGAGAGTTCCTGCCGCTCCTCGCCCGAGGCCTGCTGGGCCTGATCCACCAGCACCAGCACGGGCAGCGGGCTCCCGGGGGGCGGCGTGTGGACGCCGGGAAGCGGCTGGGAGCTCTGGTGCGCGGTGAGCTGCGCCGGATCGACAATCACGGACGCGCTGGAGTCCTCCACCGAGGGCAGCGGCTCCACCGGCGCGGGCGGAGCGGGGCGCTCCAGCACCGGCACCGAGGAGAGGGCGGGGAAATCCACCAGGGAGCGCGTGCCAGGGCTCGCCTTCGCGGCAGCCACCGGCGGGCCGGCTTGCACCGGGGGAGGAACGGAAGAGGTGGCTGCTCCCTCGGGTGCCGCCGCCTGGGGCTGCTGCGCGAGGACCTGCTCCCAATCCGCCACGTCCGCGGTGGGGACATCGCTCGCGGGCTCGCCCTCCGCGGCGTGGGGAACCTCACCCTGGGTGGGTGGACGTGTGCTGGAGGTGGTCGCCACGCCGAAAACTGTACCCAGGAGTGCGGGTGCGCTTCAAAGCGCATGAGGCCCGCAACTTCTTGCAGCCAACGGGGTTCATGGCACCTGTGGACGCGGAATCGGACGCACAAATCATGCAGAGGGTGGCGGCGGGCGACCGGAAGGCCTTCGCCCTGCTGTTCGACCGCTACCACGCGAGCGTGGCGCGGTTCGCGTTCCGCTTCGTGGGAGATCAAGCCCGGGCGGAGGAGCTGACGCAGGACATCTTCGTGAAGCTCTACCGGAACGCGAAGGCCTACAAGCCGACGGCCCAGTTCAAGACGTTCCTGTTCCGGGTGGCCACCAACCACTGCCTCAACGAGGTGCGACGCGGGGAGTATCGGGTGACGCACACGACGACCTCACCCACGGAAGAGGAAGAGAGCGGAGTGGACGTAGCGGGACCTGAAGGAGAGCGCCCGGATGAAGCCGTGGCCGGGCGCGAGCTGGAGCGGGCCGTAGGCGAGGCGCTCCAGGGGTTGAGCGAGCGGGAGCGGGCGGCCTTCACCATGTGCCGCTTCGAGGGCATGGCGTACCGCGACATCGCGGACGCGCTGGAGGCCAGCGAGGCGGCGGTGAAGAGCCTCATCCACCGGGCCACGCTCGCGGTGGCGCGGAAGATCGAAGAGTTGCAGGCGGGCGGTCTGCCCGCGAGGAGCAGGGCATGAGCTGCGCGTTCGAAGAAGAGCTGACGGCGTACATCGACGGGGAGCTACCGGCCCCGCGCCGCACGGAGGTGGAGGCCCACCTGGGAACGTGCGCGGAGTGCCGGAGCACGGAGGCGCTGCTGCGGCGCACGCTGTCCCAGCTGGCGCTGCTGCCCGAGTTCAAGCCCTCGCCCGACACCCGCCGCGCGGTGCTGGCGAAGGTGGACGCGCTGCCGCCTCCGCTCCGGGAGCGGTTGAAGGCGCTGCTGCGGCCCTCGGTGCTAATGCCCTCTCTGGGGATGGTGGCGGCGGTGGGGCTGGCCGTCATCTACAGCGGCCACGAGTCGCGGGGCCTGGACGTGACGGACGCGGGAACGCTGGAGCTGGCGGCCAACCTGGAGCTGGTGGAGGACTACGACGTGGTGGGCCTGGACAGCGCCGAAGACATGGAGGTCATCGAGCACCTCCACGAGCTGGAGGTGAAGTGATGAGACGCAACCTGGCGATCATCGGCGCGGTGGTGGCGCTGCTGCTGGGAGCGCCCTCGCGGGCCCTGGCCCAAGAGGCCGAGCAGGGACAGTCGGCGGCCGAGCGCTTCGAGAAGCTCTCGCCCGAGCAGAAGGAGGCGCTGCGCGCGAAGCTGCGCGAGTTCAAGGCGCTGCCCAAGGAGGAGCAGGAGCGCATCCGGGGCAACCTGGAGCGCTTCCGGCGGCTGCCTCCCGAGGAGCGCGAGCGGCTGCGCGCCAACATGCGCGACTTCCAGCGGCTGTCGCCCGAGGAGCGGCAGCTGTTGCGAGAGCGCTTCCGTGAGTTCCGCAGCCTGGATCCAGAGCGCAAGGCGGAGCTGCGCAAGCGCATGCGCGAGTACATGCGCGCGCACCCGGAGCGCCGCGAGCAGATGATGGAGAACATGCGGCGCTGGCGGCAGATGTCGCCCGAGCAGCGGCAGGAGCTGCGCGAGCGCATGCGCGAGAGGCGGCGCCGGTGAGACGCTCCCTGCTCATCCTGCTGGCAGCGGGCCTCTGGGCGGGGACGGCCTCGGCGGCGGAGGATCGCACCCAGGCGCCTCCCCCTCCCTCTCGAAACACCGAACCCGCCCGTCCTCGCCCGGACGCCGCCAGGCTCTCCGCGGAGGACAAAGAGGTGGTGGAGAACCTCGAGCTGCTCGAGAGCATGGAAGCAGCCCAGGATCTCGACATGCTGATGGAGCTCTCCAAGGAGGACAAGGACGAGGGCTCCCCCAACCCATGAGGAGAGATGGGGTCCCACCTTCCCGATTCATGGCGTAGACTGGGGTCCTTGGAAGTCGGGGCGCCCAAGACCGTGGAAGTGCCTTCGAGGCGCTTCGGCCGCTACGTCATCCGCTCGCACCTGGGTGCGGGCGGCATGGCCGAGGTCTTCCTGGCGGACGCCCTTCCGCTCCGGGGCGACAAGTTCCCGGTGGCCCTCAAGCTGATGCGCAAGGACGCCCCGCCCGAGGCCTTCGCGGACGAGGCGGACCTGATGGGGTTGTTGGATCACCCCAACCTCGTGCGCCTGCTGGAGACAGGGCAGGCCTTCGGGCGTCCCTTCATCGCCATGGAGTTCCTCCTCGGCGGGGATCTCCGGCGGCTGATGGAGGCCCACGAGACGCTGAAGCGGCGCATCCCGCTGGGCACGGCGGTCTACGTCTGCATCGAGGTGCTGCGAGGGCTGGCCTACTTCCACCAGGCCCGCACGCGCAGCGGGCGCCCGCTGGAGCTGGTGCATGGAGACGTGAACCCCTCCAACATCTTCTTCTCGGGCGACGCGGACGTGAAGCTCGGGGACTTCGGGGTGGCGAAGGCGCGCGGGGTGGACATCGGCCCCCAGGACGGCATCGCCGCCGGGAAGCTGCACTACCTCTCGCCGGAGCAGACGCGCGGAGAGACGCTCACGCCCGCGTCGGATCTCTTCTCCCTGGGCATCGTCCTGCTCGAGCTGGTGGACACCCACCCCTTCCTTCGCGAGGAGACGGACGCCCAGGTGGTGATGGAGGCCATCCGTGCCGCCAGGGTGAACCTGCCGGACTCGGTGGATCCGGCGCTGGGGCAGATCATCCGCAAGGCGCTCGCGGCCGATCCGGACAGCCGCTACCAGACGGCGGGAGCGTTCGCCGGAGCGCTGCTGGCCTGGGCGCTGGACTCCGGCCACAGCCCCACGCGCCACAACGTGCAGAGCTGGCTGATGAAGACCCTGAGCTACGCCGGGCTGTGAGCGCCGCGCCCGGCCCGAGGCTCAGGGCACCTGCTGCACCACCACCTTGCCGCGGGCCTTGCCACTCTCGGCGTAGGCCAGCGCCTCTCGCGTCTGGGAGAACGGGAACACCTTGTCCACGTGAGGCCGGAGCACGCCCTGCTCCACCAGCGAGGTGAGGTGCCGGAGCTGCTCGCCATCCGCGCGCATGAACCAGTAGCGGTACCGGGCGCCGTGGCGTCGAGCCGCGCGGTTCGGCTTCGCGCCCAGCAGCCAGAACGCCGGCCAGAGCAGCGGCTTCACTCCATACTCGCGGGCGAACTTCACATCCGGCCCATCCGCGATGGAGATGACGATCCCTCCCGGCCGGACGCACCGGAAGCTGCGCAGCACGTTGTCCATCCCCACCCCATCGAGGACGGCATCCACGTCCCTCACCACCTCTTCGAAGCGCTGCGAGTGGTAGTCCACCACCGTCTCCGCGCCGAACCCGCGCACCAGCTCGGCGTTCTTCGCGCTCGCGGTGGCCACCACCTTCGCCCCGAGGTGCCTGGCGAGCTGCACGGCGGCGCTCCCTACGCCCCCGGCGCCCGCGTGGACGAGCACCGTCTGCCCCGGCTTGAGCTGCGCCACCTCCGTGAGTGTCTGCCACGCGGTGAGCCCCACCAGGGGCAGCGAGGCGGCCTCCACGTGAGACAGGCGCGCCGGCTTGGGAGCCACCACCGCCTCGGCCGCCACCACCTCCTCCGCGAAGGCACCAATCCGGTCCTTCCCGAGCCGGGTGTACACCGCATCCCCAGGCTTGAACGCCTTCACCTCGGCGCCCACCTCGCGCACCACGCCCGAGCCGTCATTGCCGAGCACGAGCGGGAAGCGATAGGGCAGCAGCGCGCGCGCCTTGCCCTCGCGGATCTTCCAGTCCACCGGGTTGATGCTCGCCGCGTGGAGGGTGATGCGGACATCCCGAGGCCCCAGCGGAGGAGGCGGCAGCTCCCCTTCCTCGAGCCGCTCGGGCCCACCGTACCGACGGATGAAAAAGGCGCGCATCAGGCTCTCCTCGCTCCAGAGCCTCGCGTTCTATAGCAATGCGCGGACCTTGGCCGGATCAAACGGCTTGTCGATGCGCCGCAGGGTGCCGCGCTCGATGAACGCGATGGCGCGCGGGGTGAAGGCGCCCGCGGACATGAAGACCATGCGATCGAGCAGCTCCGGGCGCTTCGCCGCGACGATGTCGTGCAGATCCATGCCAGTGAGGTCCGGCATCATCAGATCGCAGAAGATGACGTCGTAGTCCTGGTTCGGATCCAGCAACCGCTGCTGCGCCTCGCGCGCCGTATCAGCCAGCTCGATCCGGTGCGGCGAGCCGATGATGCGCGCCAGCGCCAGACGCACCTCGGGGTCATCATCGATGACGAGCACCCGCCGTGGGGTGAGGGACCGCGGCGCGGACGCCTGAGCCTCTTCCTCGGTCTGGGCCGACATCGCCGCGGTGGGCAGACGGACCCGGAACGTGGTCCCCCGGCCCAGCGTGCTCTCCACCTCGATCTGCCCGCCCAGCCCGGTGATGATTCCATGGCACACCGAGAGCCCCAGCCCCGTGCCCACTCCCAGCGGCTTGGTGGTGAAGAACGGCTCGAAGATGTGCGGCAGATGCTCGGCGGCGATCCCACTGCCCGTGTCGCTCACCTCGACGGTGACCCACCCCGGCTCGCCTTCGAGCAGGGCCACCGTCACCGAGTTCTGGGCCACCCGGCCCTCGGGAATGGCCTGCGCCGCGTTGACCAGGAGGTTGAGGAACACCTGCCCCAGCCGGGACTCGTTGCCCAGCGCCGGAGAGGCCGGCTCGTACTTGCGCACCAGCTGGGCCCGCTGCCTCAGCTGCGGCGTGGCCATGGAGATGGAGAACTCCAGCGTCGCCTTGACGTCCACCGGCCCGATGGTGTCGGGGTTGCCACGGGCGAAGGTGCGCAAGTCCCGGACGATGTCGCGGATGCGCTCGGCCCCGAGCTGCGCCTGCACCAGCGCCTTCTGGACCTCCTGCAGATCCACGCCCGGCGTGGGCCCCTTCACCCGGGCCAGCTCCTCCACGGCGTAGGTCTGGTTGGCCAGCACATAGGACAGCGGGTTGTTGATCTCGTGGCCCACGCCCGCCGCGAGCTGGCCCGCGGTGGCCAGGCGCTCGGCCTGGATGAGCGCGCTGCGGGCCGCATCCAGCTCGGCCGAGCGCCGCTGCACCAGCTCCTCCGCCTCCGTGCGCGCCTGCTGCTCCCGCGCGAGCAGGGCGTCGCGCTCCAGCTCGGCGCGGTGGCGCCGGGAGATGTCCTCCACGACGCCGATCAAATAGTCCGGCGTGCCGTCCGGCTTGCGCACCAGGGACACCGTGAGGTTGCACCAGATCAGCTCGCCGGAGCCCTTCACGTAGCGCTTCTCCAGCGAGTACGTGGAGATGATGCCCGCGACGACGCTCATGCCCAGATCCCAGTCCCGCTGGATGTCATCCGGGTGGGTGATGTCCGCGAACTTCCGCTTCACCAGCTCTTGAAACGAGTAGCCGAAGATCTCACACAGCTTCGCGTTGGCGCGCAGGATCCGCCCATCCGTCGCGACGTGCGCGATGCCCACGGCCGCCTGCTCGAACGTGGCCTTGAAGCGGCGCTCGCTCTCCTCCAGCCGGGCGAGCGCGCTCTCGCGCTCCGTCACATCCAGCGCCTGGGTGAGGATGCACAGCAGCCTCCCCGAGGCGTCGCGGATCGAGGTGCAGTACCACATGCAGTAGACGACCGAGCCGTCCTTGCGGTGGCTCCTGAACTGGAGGACCAGCCAGGGCACCTCCCCCGCGGAGAACCGGCTCAGGCTCTGGCGGACGCGGGGCTCGTCCTCCGGGTGGATGAAGGCAAGCTCCTGCAGCCGCTTTCCGCGGACCTCGTCCTCCGTCCATCCGAAGAGCTCCACGGCGCGCTGGCTCCACTGGGAGACCTTGAACTCGGCGTTCCACTCGATGATGGCCAGCGGCGAGTTCTCCGCGAGATCGCTCGCGGAGAAGGTCCAGTGAGGGCGTTCAAGCTTGGAAGCGTTCAAGGGAAGCACGGATCCACACGGGGAGAGCCCCCTTGAGTCTACGCGCCGGGAGGTGGTGGCTGCCACCCATCCGCCTAAGCGGAACGTACAATCAGCGGACTCTCGGTAGGCACCTTGACGCCGCCGAGGCTGGCCTCTGCCGCAATCTCCCGCAGCAGGGCTCCGCCGAAGTGATCTCTCGCCTGCATGTAGATGCACGTGCGCTGCACCGCCGTCCCGAACCGGAGCTTTTCCAGGTTTGCCGTCATTCCCATGTGAACCGTCTTCATGCCCAGCTCCATGGCGCGGCGGACGATCTGAAACAACACCTGGCGGTACGCGCCGTGCTGATACACGTAGTCATAATCGACACCACACAGGAAGGCGCCGTAGTGCCCACCCTGCTTGTGGCCGGCGTAGAAGGCCACGGGGCGCCCATCCGCCGGGCCGCCGTGGGCCGGATCCAACCGGAGCGTCACCAGCTCCCACGCTGGCGTCTCATGCATGGCGGCCAGCAGGCGCAGGGGCAAATCATAGATGTTGAAGCGCAGGGCCTTCTTGGCCACGTTGAGGTAGAGCGAGTGCAGGTACTCCAGCTCCTCGAGCGTGAGCGCCTCGCCCACCCCCACGCCGTGCACCCGCCGCTCGTAGAAGCGGGACTGCTCGATGCGCTCGCGCACGTGCTCTCGCTTGCGGCGCGTGAGCTTGGACAGGTACTCCTCCTCGTTCCACCAGGAGATGTTCAGCAGGTGCGAGTCGAGCATGGGCACCTTGACCAGCCCATGGTGGAGCATCTCCTGGTCCATCTCGGGATCCTCGGCGGACAAGTCCCGCAGCGTCATCACCGCGCACCCGGCGCGATCGAACTCCTCGCGCGCCGCCTCCATCAGGAGGGAGAGCGCGGCGCGCCACGGCCCCGAGCGATCCAGGTACAGGTGGTTGCCCTCGGAGACCAGGGTGCCGAGCAGCAGCACGCGGGAGGACAGGAAGTAGGGATCGCTCTTGCGCCGCTCCTCGACGGCCTGGGACACCTCCTCGCGCATGAGCATGTCGTCCTTGCACAGCGCCACCGTGAAGGGCGCCGCCGCCAGCACCCGGCCAGACGGATCTCTCACCAGCACGTAGAGGAACTCCCAGGAGTGCTCACGCTCGGCGGTGTCCGTGAAGACCTGCTCCTGCATCATCAGCGAGTCCCAGCTGATGAACCCCACGGTGCCCAGCATCGAGTTCCACAGCGCCTTGTCGATCTGCCAGATGGACCTGTAGCGCTCGACGACGAGCTCCGTCGCGGGCTCCAGGGGACGCCGGACGGCGGGCAAGGGAGCGGCGAAAGTGGCCTCCACGGGCTCGGGCTGCTGCTCGGCGATGAGCCGCTGGATCAGCTCCTGGAGCGGAGGACGGCCCCGCCCGCCGACCCGGGCCTTGCCCGGCAGCGCGTGCCGGAACTCCTCGTCCAGGTTGTCCATGCTCCACCCCTCCTCGGCGAGCACGGTGGGGATGTGCTTGGCCAGGCGGTGGATGACGCGGGTGACGTCCTCGGCGGTGTGGTTGGCCGTGAGCGACAGGCGGATGCCCCCGCGGCGCATGGGCACGGTGGGGTACACGGACGGGGTGACGTAGATGCCCTCGTCCATCATCCGGCGAGCGACCTTGAAGGCCAGCCGCGGCAGCCCCAGGCGCAAGAAAAGAATGGGCGTCTCGTTCTCCACGAGCAGCGGCAGGCCCGCCTCCTGGATCAGCCGGTTGGCCAGCCGGACGCGCTCCTGCAGCACCTCCTGCAGCTCGTAGATCTCCGGCGACAGGTGCAGCTTCGCGGAGGCGATGGCCGCGCCCAGCATGGGCGGCTGCATGGGGCCGGAGAAGAAGAGCGGGCCGCCCGTCTTGCGGACGAACTGGCGCTCCTTGTCGTTGGCGAACAGCAGGCACGCGCCGCCCGCCGCGAAGGCCTTGGCGAACGAGGTGGCCAGGACAATCCGCTCGTTGAAGCCAAACCGGGTCAGGAAGCTGCCCCGGCCGTGCTTGCCCACCCAGCTCAAGCCGTGCGCGTCATCCACGTACAGCCGCACGTTGGGGGCGATCTTCAGCGCCTCCCGGAGCAGCTCCACGGGCACCAGGTCCCCATACATGCTGTAGACGCCATCCACGGCGAACCACACCGTCTTGCGCACCGCCGCGAGCCGCTGGATGACCTCCAGCGCGCGCTCCAGCTCGCCGTGCTTGACGATCTCCACCTGGCACCCGGAGGTGCGCGACAGCTGCGCCGCCTGCTGAATGCTGTAGTGCGCCTGGTGATCCAGGACGATGGCGTCCTTCTCGGTGGCCAGCACTCCCAGCGCGGACTGGTGCCCCAGCGACGTGCTCGAGCAGACCAGCGCGTGGCCTCCGAGCATCTCGGAGATCAACGCCTCCAGCTCCGGGTACGGCGGGGCCGAGACGAAGCCGCGCGTGGCCGAGAACTGGGTGCCGTAGCGCCGCACCGCGCGGATGACGCCCTCGACGAGCTGGGGGTGGTGCTCCAGCCCCAGGTACGAGCACGAGGCGAAGGACAACAGCTCCTGGCCGTTCAGGTTGAAGGTGCGCCCGTTCAGCGCCTGATCATCCGGGTTGAGGAAGTAGATCCCGTGCTGGATGGCCTCCTGATGGATGGAGTCCACCGTGGCACTGCGCTCCGATGCTTCCATGGAATGCCTCTGGATGTACGTGCTGAGGGAGAGGGTGTGCCCCACGGTGAGTCGCAAGGCCCCTGCACGTCATGAGATTCCACAGGTAGCGTAGAATTTCCATCAGGGCAATACCTGTCAGGTTGCCCTCCAGGGCAGTTTGAGTGTGCACTGTAGGCCTGAAAGCGACAAAGCCCGAGCACCTCCCACGAAGGAGGTACCCGGGCTTCGGTCATCCGCCCATGGGAGGCGGAGGGGCTACTCGACAGTCACGCTCTTGGCGAGGTTGCGGGGCTGATCCACGTCGTTCCCGCGCATCTCGGCCACGTGGTAGGCGAGCAGCTGCAGCGGGATGGTGGCCACCACCGGCGCCAGCAGCGCGCAGGCCGGCGGAATCCGGATGACGTGGTCGGCCAGCGAGGCCACGTGCGCGTCATCCTCGTCGATGATGGCGATCACCTTGCCGCCGCGGGCGCGCACCTCCTCGATGTTGCCGATGATCTTCTCGTAGGCCACGTGCGGCTGCTTGGGAGCAATCACTACCACCGGCATCTTCTCGTCGATGAGGGCGATGGGGCCGTGCTTCATCTCGCCGCCGGCGTAGCCCTCGGCGTGGATGTAGGAGATCTCCTTGAGCTTCAGCGCGCCCTCGAGCGCCACCGGGTGCATGGGCCCGCGGCCGAGGAAGAGGAAGTCCTGCGAGTTCATGAACTCGCGGGCCACGCGCTTCACGGAGGCCTCGCACTTGAGCACGTCCTCGATCATCTTGGGGATCTCGGTGAGGTGCGTCAGGTGCTCCTGGGCCTGCTTGACGCTGAGGGTGCCGCGCATGCGGCCCAGCTTCACGGCCAGCATGTAGAGGCCCACCAGCTGCGTGGTGAACGCCTTGGTGGACGCCACGCCGATCTCCGGGCCGGCGTTGGTGAGCACCGAGAAGTCCGCCTCGCGCGTCATCGCGCTGCCCATCACATTGCAGAGGGCCATGGACGTGGCGCCGCGGGCCTTGGCCTCCTTGAAGGCCGCCAGCGTGTCCGCCGTCTCGCCCGACTGGCTGATGGCGATGGCCAGGTGCGAGGAGTCGACGATGGGATCGCGGTAGCGGAACTCACTGGCCAGCTCCACCTCGACGGGGATGCGCGCCAGCGTCTCGATCATGTGCTTGCCGGCGATGCCCGAGTGCCACGAGGTGCCGCACGCGAGGATGGTCACCTTGGTGAGCGCGCGCACCTTCTCCGGCGAGAGGTTCCAGCCCTCGAAGTGGATGTCGCCCTCGGACAGGAGCATCCGGCCGCGCAGCGTGTCCGCCACGGCGCGGGGCTGCTCCCAGATCTCCTTGTGCATGAAGTGCTTGTGGCCACCCTTCTCGGCCATCATCGGCGTCCAGTCGATGCGGCGGGTGGGCCGGTTCACCAGCTGGCCCTGGCGGTTGAAGATGTCGATGCGCTGGGCGGTGACGACCGCGAGATCCCCCTCCTCCATGTAGACGAAGTCGCGGGTGTGCTCCAGCAGCGCCGGCACGTCACTGGCCACGAAGTTCTGCCCCTCACCCAGGCCCAGCACCATGGGCGAGGAGTCCTTGGTGGCGACGATACGGTGGGGATCCGAGGAGCACACCACCGCCAGCGCGTAGGTGCCCTTCACCTGCTTGATGGCCAGGCGCACGGCGTCCACCAGATCCACGCCGCGCTCCAGCTCGTCGGAGATCAGGTGCGCGAACACCTCGGTGTCCGTCTCCGAGGAGAAGACGTGGCCCTTGGCGCGCAGCTCCTCCTTGAGCGACAGGTGGTTCTCGATGATGCCGTTGTGCACCACCGCCACGCCCTTGTACGAGTGCGGGTGGGCGTTCTCGTCCGAGGGCCGGCCGTGGGTGGCCCACCGCGTGTGGCCGATGCCGATGGTGCCCTTGGGCACCTCCTGGGACACGCGATTCTCCAGGTTCTTCAGCTTGCCGGTGGCGCGCACCACGTTGAGCTGGTTGCGGCTGACCACCGCCACACCCGCCGAGTCATAGCCCCGGTACTCCAGCTTCTTCAGACCGGACACCAGAATGGGAGCAGACTCCTTGTCACCGACGTAACCAACAATCCCGCACATGATCAGACCTCTCTCTCACGCCCTTGCCCGCCGGAGTTCTCCGCGGGATTCCCGAGCCACTCTGTCTAGCTGTCTTCTGGTTTTCTCACTGAGCAAGAGCCGCGCCATCGTATCGCGGCGGGGGCGGTTCTCGGAAACCGCCCGATCTTCAAGGGGTTAGCCTCGCCTGGCCTTCTTGCGAGCCACCCAGCCTTCCTTGATCATCTGCGGCACCCTGGACACGGCAAGACTCCCCGGCGGAACATTTTTCGTCACGGTTGTCCCCGCACCGACATAGGCGCCGTCGCCTACGCTCACCGGCGCCACCAGTTGTGTGTCCGAGCCGATGAAGACGCCATCGCCCAACTCGGTGACGTGCTTGTTCACTCCGTCATAGTTGCAGGTGATGGTGCCCGCGCCGACGTTCACCCCGGAGCCGATCTTCGCGTCCCCGAGGTACGACAGGTGGTTGGCCTTGGAGCCCTTGCCGATCCGGGCCTTCTTCGTCTCCACGAAGTTGCCCAGATGCACCTCCTCGGCCAGCTCGGTGCCCGGCCGCAGGCGAGCAAACGGGCCAATGATGCACCGCTCGCCCACCTTGGCCTCCTCGAAGACCGAGTAGGGCTTGATGGAGGTGCCCTCCGCAACGGTGGAGGCCGTGAGCACGCTGCCCTGGCCGATGGTGACGTTGCGCCCCACCACCGTGCCGGCCGCCAGCGACACCTGCGGGCCGAGCTCCGTGTCGGGGCCGATGGTGACGTCATCCTCGATGAAGGTGCTGGAAGGATCCGTGAAGGTGACGCCGGCGCGCATGTGGCGCTCGTTGATGCGCTGCTGCATCACCCGGGCGCGCGCCGCCAGCTCCACGCGATCATTCACGCCCGCGGTCTCCGTGGCGTCCGCCTCCACCGAGGCCACCGGCCCCAGCCGCGCCGCCATCTCGACGAGATCCGTCAGGTAGTACTCGCCCTGGGCGTTCTGCGGCCGGATCTCCGCCAGCGCCCGCCACAGGAACGAGGACTCCACCAGGTAGATGCCGGCGTTGCACTCGCGCACCTTGCGCTGCTCCGGGGTGCAGTCCTTGTGCTCGACGATGCGCGCCACCTTGCCACCCTCGCGGATGACGCGGCCGTAGCCCGTGGGGTCCTCCAGCATGGTGGACACCATGGACAGGGTGGCCTTGCCGGCCTCGTGCGCGGAGACCAGGGCCTCCAGCGTCTCGCGGCGCAAGAGCGGCACATCGCCATAGAGGATGAGCACGCGCCCGGAGAAATCCTTGAGCGCCTCTTCCGCCGAGCGGACCGCGTCCGCGGTGCCGCGCTGCTCCTTCTGGAGCGCGAAGCGCAGCGAGGCCGAGGGGAACTGCGCGCGGATGGCCTTCTCCACCTCAGCGGCCTGGTGGCCCACCACCGGCACCAACGGAGAGGCGCCCAGCTCGAGCGCGCGCTTCAAGGGATATGCACAAAGGGGGCGTCCCAGGATGGGGTGAAGGACCTTGGCCTTCTCCGACTTCATCCGGGTGCCCTTGCCGGCACACAACACCACCGCCGCGAGGGGAGAGGACATGCGGCGGAGAAATAGGGACCTGCGGTGGGATCGTCAACCGCGCTTCGGGCCGTCCCCATCCTTGCGTGGTAGCGCGCTGACATCCACGGAGAGGCCTCCACTCTCGGCACGGATGCCGAAGCGCGGCTTGAAGAACACTTTCACCTCCGGTTGCGCAGGAGGTGGTTGCTGCATGGGCTTCGCGGTGGTGCTCAAGACAGCCCCCGGTTGGCGACTCATGGCTTTTTCCATCATGTACGGATTCTTACAGTCGCACAAGTTAAATTCTGAAACCATGCTGGAATACCCTACCGGGTGCGAGTTCAGCTCCGCACGGCGGCAGGGTCGGGGATCCTGATGAACCACATCCCCCCCAAAGACGGCGCCTAAGAACCTCAAAGCGATCCGCGATTCAAGAGGGAAAGAGGACACGGTCCACTGGCCACGGTTACGGGCCCTATGAGTTTCGGGAAAGCGACAGGGGTGCGGGGGGCCGTCGTGCACCAACGAACCCTCGAGGCTCGGGCTGCCGTTGCGCGCTCCTGAGAACAGCGCGGAGTCAGGTTATAGAAGGCAGTCCTCCGCTGTCCGAGAGTCCCCTTGGCCGAGCTGCCTCCCCTGTTCGACGCGCACCTGCACCCCGAGGCCCTGAGTGATCAGGACCTCGAGTCGATGCGCTTCTTCGGAGTGGAGCGGGTGCTGGTGGTGGCGCACCACTTCGCGGAGCCCACCTCCAAGGCGCTGCTGAACCACTTCGATGATCTGGTGGGCCGGCAGCTCCCGAGGCTGGAGCGGCTGGGCATCCGAGCGTATGCGGCGCTCGGGGTGCACCCGCGCTGCATCCCTCGGCGGGGGCTGTCCGAGGTGCTCTCCCGGCTGCCGGATTACTTCCACGGCGGGCGCGTGGTGGCGCTGGGAGAGACGGGGCTGCATGCGGGTGGCGAGGAGGAGGAAGAGGCCTTCTTGGAGCAGCTCGCGCTGGCGCGGCGGCTGAAGCTGCGAGTGGTGGTGCACACGCCCACGCAGGACAAGGAGCGCCATACCCGGCGGCTGCTCACGCTGCTGCGGGGCTCGGGGGTGGTGGCCTCGCGGGTGCTGGTGGACCACGCCACGGGGAGGACGGTGGGGACGATCCTGGGCTGCGGACACTGGGCTGGGCTGACGCTGCACCCCGAGGCGCTGAAGGCCGAGCGGGCGGTGGCGCTGGTGCGCAAGCTGGGCAGTGAGCGGCTGGTGCTCAACTCCGACGCGGGCGATGGGGCGGGAGACATCCTCGGGCTGGCTCGGCTGGCCCGGCTGCTGGCCAAGGCGAACCTGTCGGATCGAATCGTGCGGCGCGTGGCCTACGAGAACGCCGAGCGCTTCTTCCAGATCGCGGACTGAGGCTCAGGCACCCGGGCTCAGAAGAACACGTGGAAGGTGGAGGAGCCGCGCGTCTCGTCGTGGTCCACCAGCTCCATGTGGGCTCCGCCCCACGCCGCCTCGAACGAGCGGGTGAGCACACCCCGGAGGAAGTGCGGCGGATCCATCCGGAGCCACTTCGACGTGGCGAACTCCGGGAGCGGGCGAGTGATGAGCTCCCAGCCGTTGCCGCCGGGCAGCGCTCGCACCGTGGCGTCGGTGAAGTTGTTGTTCGTCCGCAGGTTGCGCGCCGTGCGCCGCAACGTCCGCTCCGGGCCGACCACCCGGGCATGCGCGTTCATCGCCGAGCCGATCCGCGAGCGCAGCGCCCGCTCACCGTAGCGCTGGCCCAACAGGAACTCCGCCCGGGCCGAGCCCACGTCCGCCGAGAGCGCTCGCACGAGGATATCGAGCGCCTCCGCCCACACCTCGCACGGGTAGGCCACCTCGAGGGGATACGACGGGCCCAGCTCCAGCCGCTCCAAGGTACCGAGCATGTGAGGCGCGACCACCTCCGCCTCCGCGACCAGCGTCTCCAGCGCGTGTCCGAACACCACTGGCTCGCGTCCGAACTCCCGGCTCGTCTCCACCAACATGATGGCTCCCCGTCGAGGGCGCCGGCCGCGCCCGTCATCAGCGGCGCCAGGACATACGAGCCGGGTTGGCGCTCGATTGCCGTTCCATGAAGAAATATTTCGCGGCCCGAGTCGCCCTGTAACCTGACTGCCCGGTCAGGGGACGGGCATGGGAATGCCCCTCCTGGTACCGGGTTGAAGAGAACCATCTCACCCTCTGGAGGGGTCCCACCCCGTGCGTCGTCTCACTCTCGCTCTCGTCGCCGCCTCTGCGCTTGCAGGGTGCGCCAGTTCCACCGCCAACACCCCGGAAGCCCACCCCACCGCCCAGCCCACGCCTGCACCGGCGGCTGCTGCGCCGGAGGCCGCTGCCCGCCCCGCTCCGCTCGTCCCCGACGCGGCGCATTATCTGACGGGCACCGCCGCGGAGTTCCGAGCCTCGTGCCAGCAGGACATCCAGAAGGCCCGAGAGGGCATCGCCCGCTTCAAGGCCCTGCCCGCGCCTCGGGACACCGTCGCGGCGCTCGAGATCTACGACGATGCCAGCGCCCTGCTCGCGAACGCCGCCGGGCGCTCGGCGATCGCCACCAACTCGCACCCGGACGAGGCCGTGCGCAACGCCTCCCAGGACTGCGAGTCCGCGGTGGAGAAGGCCACCACCGAGATCAACCTGGATCGCGGCGTCTATGACGTGCTCACCAGCCTCGACTTGAGCCAGCAGGATGATGCGACGCGGCACTACGTGGCCCACGAGCTGCGCAACTTCCGCCGCGCTGGCGTGGACCGCGACGAGGCCACGCGCGCCAAGGTTGTCGCGCTCAACGGGGAGCTCACCCGCATTGGCCAGGACTTTGGCCGCAACATCCGCGAGGACGTGCGCTTCGTGGAGCTGGACCCCAAGGAGCTCGCGGGCCTGCCCCAGGACTACGTCCAGGCCCACAAGCCCGGCCCCAACGGCAAGGTGAAGATCACCACCGACTATCCGGACTACGTGCCCTTCCTGGCGTACGCCCAGAGCGCCAAGGCGCGCGAGGCCCTCTGGCGCGTCTACCGCCAGCGCGGCTACCCGAAGAACCTGGACACCCTCTCGCGCCTCATCTCCAAGCGCCACGAGCTGGCCACGCTGCTCGGCTACCCGAGCTGGGCCGCCTACACCACCGAGGACAAGATGATCCGCAGCGAGAAGGCCGCCGCGGAGTTCATCGAGAAGATCACCACCGCCTCGGCCGCCCGCGCCAAGAGCGACTACGAGGCGCTGCTCGCGCGCAAGCGCAAGGACGACCCCAAGGCCACCGTCGTCAACCCGTGGGATCAGTCGTACCTGGAGGACCGGATCAAAGCCGAGCAGTACAGCTTCGACTCGCAGGCGGTGCGCCCCTATTTCGAGTACACGCGCGTGCGCGACGGCGTGCTGGGCATCACCTCGCGCATGTTCGGCATCACCTTCAAGGCCGTGCCAGACGCCAAGGTGTGGGCCCCGGACATCGAGACGTATGACGTCTACGAGGGCGCCACGCTCCTGGGCCGCATCTTCCTGGACATGCACCCGCGCGAGAACAAGTACAAGCACGCGGCGCAGTGGGACATGGCCAGCGGCAAGGCCGGCAAGACGCTCCCCGAGGGCGTGCTGATGTGCAACTTCCCCAAGCCCGGCGCCGAGCCCGCGCTCATGCAGCACAGCGACGTGCAGACCTTCTTCCACGAGTTCGGCCACCTGCTGCACCACATCCTCGGCGGCCGCGCGCGCTGGGCGGGCCTGTCCGGCACTCGCACCGAGCTGGACTTCGTCGAGGCGCCCTCGCAGATGCTCGAGGAATGGGCCTGGGCCCCCGAGTCGCTCCAGCTCTTCGCCAAGCACTACCAGAGCAACGAGCCGCTCCCCACGGACGTCATCCACCGCATGAAGAAGGCGGACGAGTTCGGCAAGGGCCTCTGGGTGCGCCAGCAGATGTTCTACGCGGCCACCAGCCTCAACTTCTACAACCGCGACCCCCAGGGCCTGGACACCACCGCCCTGGTGAAGCAGCTCCAGGAGCGCTACACGCCCTTCAAGTACGCCCCGGACACGTACTTCCAGCTGTCCTTTGGACACCTGGATGGGTACTCGGCCGCCTACTACACCTATATGTGGTCGCTGGTGATCGCGAAGGACCTGTTCACCCGCTTCCAGGCCGAGGGGCTGATGAACCCCGCGCCCGCGCTGAGCTACCGCCGCGCCGTGCTCGAGCCCGGAGGCACCAAGGACGCCGCGCTGCTGGTGAAGGACTTCCTGGGCCGCGACTACGGCTTCGACGCCTACGAGCACTGGCTGAACGGCACCTGAGCCTCAGCCGCGCCGCGTCGTAAAAAAGTGGGGCCCCGCACCTGCTTCGGTACGGGGCCCCAGCATTGTGAAATCGTGAACAGAGGCTCGCCCACCAGAGGGCGAGACCCTCAGTGAAGGTTGGCCGAAGCCTGCTCCGGCTGCAGCGTGACGCCCTGGACCTCGTCCATGCGCACCTGCACCGGGATGCCCTGCCGCCGGTACTGGGCCAGCGAGTCCGACACCGCGTCCAGCATCCGCTGGTAGCGCTCCTCGAGCTCCACCGCGATCAGCAGCATCGTCTCGCCCGCGTCCTCGACGCCAGGCCGGTACACCCGGCACCGCTGGAACCGCGCCCAGCGACCGTTCTCCATCTTCACAAGCTCGCCGTCGTAAGCCATCGCGCAGTCCCCCGTTGAAAAGTGGGTCTCAGGTGGGAACCACTGTAAGCACTTATTAACTCGGCGTCACCCCCCCCTTGAAAATTCGTTAAAACCCCATGATTTCGAGCGATTGGGATCCACCCTGGGGCTTTCCCGAACCCCTCTCCGGCCGCCTGGGACGAATGTTGTAAATTTGCCAGTTTGTAAACCTGTTGATGGTCTCCCCCTCGTGTCAAGTGAACGAACGTCCGATCAGGCGCTCCCCGCCCCCGTTTTGCGCGCTCCTCCCTCCGAGCGATAGCACCGGGGCGGGGCTTCCCTTAGATTGAGCCAATGAAGTTGCCACTGCCGTTCCGCCGCGACAGGAGCGTCCTCAAGCGGCCGGACGCCCAGGATCAGGTGGAGAAGCTGCTCGCGGACTCCCTGCGGACGCTCGGGCAGGTGTGCGCCAAGGTCGCGGACCTCATCGAGGCCCAGCGCCTGCAACGCCAGGGCTACTCGCAGCAGAACAACTTCCTCCGGCGCGTGGATCAGCCGCCCGGCCCCGAGCCGAAGAAGGAGTAGCGGAGCGCCCGCCCGGTATGCACCCGCATGATGCTCCGGCGTGTCTGGGCGCCATCTCCGCCTGGCTGGATCCCAGCCGCTCCGTGCCGCTGCCCGCGGTGAATGACGAGGAAGGCCCCCGGCTCCCCGAGGGCCTGCCGCCGGTGGTGGATGCCCACGTGCACCTGTTTCCGGATCGCGTCTTCGAGGCCACCTGGCGCTGGTTCGAGCAGTACGGCTGGCCCATCCGCTACAAGCTGCACACCCCCGAGGTGGTGTCCTTCCTGCTCTCGCGCGGGGTGAGCCGGGTGGTGGCGCTGGCCTACTCGCACAAGCCGGGCATGGCGCGCTTCCTCAACCAGTACATGGCCGAGGTGGTCCGCGCCGAGCCGCGCGTGCTGGGGCTCGCCACGGTGCTGCCCGGCGAGGAGGGCGCCACGGAGATCCTCTCGGAGGCCTTCGCCGCGGGGCTCCAGGGCGTGAAGCTGCACTGCCATGTCCAGTGCTTCTCCCCGGATGCCCCCGCGCTGCACGAGGTGTACGCCGCCTGCGCCAGGGCCGGGCGGCCCCTCGTCATGCACGCGGGCCGTGAGCCGGCCAGCCCCCACTACCCGTGCGATCCGCACGCGCTGTGCTCGGCCGAGCGCGTGGAGCGGGTGCTCCAGGATCACCCCACGCTGAAGCTGTGCGTGCCCCACATGGGGGCGGACGAGTTCGACGCCTACGCGCGCCTGCTGGAGCGCTACGACACCCTCTGGCTGGACACGACCATGGCCATGGCGGACTTCTTCCCCATCGCCCTGCCGCGCCGCGCCCTGGACGTGCGCCCCGAGCGCATCCTCTACGGCACGGACTTCCCCCAGCTGCCCTACGCGTGGGATCGCGAGCTGAAGCAGCTGCTGGCCCTGCGCCTGGGAGACGAGGTGGAGGCGGGGCTCCTGGGGCAGAACGCACTGCGTCTATTCGGCCAGGTGCCCTGAACGGAACATCCTCTGGGAATAAGTGGGTGTTCAAAATTGGATCCCCCACTTCCGCTATGAGGAGATCGATCCCATCTTGGCCCCCATAGAATCACCACACCCCCGCTGCTTGTCTCACTGAGGCCTCACCATGTCGCACATCCTGGTCGTCGACGACGACGCGAGCCACCGCACGCTCATCTGCGATGCCCTCGAAGAACTGGGCTACCGCACCGTGCAGGCCTCCAACGGCCGCGAGGCGCTGGACCTGCTCGAGGGGGACATGCCCGCCGCGGTGCTGTTGGACCTGCGGATGCCCGTCATGAGCGGCTGGGGGTTGCTGGACGCGCTGAAGAAGATGCCGCGCGCGCGCAACCTCCCCATCATCATCATCTCCGGCTACGGCTTCGAGTGGGAGGCGGAGCTGGTGGGCGCCGCCGGCTACATCTCCAAGCCGGTGGACCTGGACAAGGTGCGGATGACGGTGCAGCAGATTGTCGGTCCGCCCGAGATGTCCCTGATGCACTGAGGCCGGAGGGCTCTCAGGCAGCCGAGCCAAAGCAAGGCGTGAATGAAGCGAGCGCATGCGTGTTACTGCGCCCGCCTTGTGGATCTCCCCTCTCTTCCCTCTGCGTGCTCTCAGCTTCACGGGTTGCGCGTGCGCGCTCGGGCTCGCACTCGCCGGATGCCAGCCCGCGCCTACGGTTCAGCGGCCGGCGGAGGTCTCCTTCACATCCAGCCTCTGGGACTCCGAGCGCCGGTTCTTCAGGCCCGCCACCTCCGAGGTGGAGCCGGATCTCGATGAGCTGCAGGCCACGGCCGAAGGAGCGCGCGCGGTGTTGCAAGTACTCCCGGACGACGAACGCAACGCCATCCTCGCCCGAGCGCTCCCGCCCGTCCTGACGCCTCCCATCTCAAGTGCCCTCGCCTCCCCCGTTGCAGAGGAGCCCGACATGGTCGCCACCCTGCGCGAGCTGTACATGGCGCACGGCTCGAGGGACCTGGCGCTCGCGGCCTTCTTCATCGGTTCGGAGCCGGTGATGCGCGCGTGCCGGCGACTGCGGCTGCCTCCGGATCGCATCGGGCTGGTGACGCTCGCGAGCAAGCTCAAACGGCGAGAGGTGCATGCCCTGCGCTACGTGCGCGAGGCGCGAACGTGGGCGACGCTCTACGGGCTCGCGTGGCCCGTGGACCGGACCTGGCGGCTGACGTCCGGGTTCGGGCCGCGCATCCATCCCATCCTCGGGAGCGAGATGGAGCACCGGGGTGTCGACATCAGCGTGCCCGTGGGCACCCCCGTGCACTCCCCCTCGGACGGCGTGGTGGTCCGGGTGCGGCAGGGCCCCGTGAACGGGCTCTGGCTGGAGCTCGACCATGGGGACGGCGTGCGGACGCTCTACTGCCACCTGTCGCTCGTGGAGGTGAAGCCGGGCCAGAAGGTGAAGGCCGGCGAGTCCGTGGCGCTCTCCGGTGAGACGGGCCGCGTCACCGGACCTCACCTGCACTATCAGGTCAAACTGTCCGGGGCCTGGGTGGATCCGGTCCGGAGCCGCGCCTCTCCCCACCTCCCGGTGCAGCCGCTCGCACGGGAACCCGAGCCCCCGGCGGCCCCCACACAGTCCACGAATGCGCTGACGGCGTCAGGAGCGTGAGTCTCGTGTCCTTTCCATGGCGTCAGTCCGCGCCGGTGAGCTGCCCGTCCGGGCCGACCAGCGGCGGGGGAGCCACCCACAGCGCCGCGGGGTTCGCGTAGCCCACCTCGAAGGACTGGAGGATCGGCGGCCAGCGGTCCGTGAACACGGCCCAGTTGTACTCGGTGGCCTTGGAGGTGAGCAGCCGCCCATCCCGGTCCCGCTGCGTGGACGCGTAGTCGGTGAACTTCCACTCGGCGGGGCCCATCCGCAAGCGGACCAGCGGAGTCATCGCCTGCATCAGCTCGAGGCGGGACACCTCGTCCGGGCGGGGCGCCGGTGGCGTGAAGGCAGGCTGCACCGCGGTGAACTGCTCCTGGTACGCGAGGAAGTTGTTGGCGATGCCGATGAGCGCATCTCGCACGGCGGGGCTCGGGGACTGCCGGGCCTGCTCGTAGAGGGCGAAGCCCGCCACCACCATGCTCTCCGAGGACACCTCCGGCAGCAGGCGCGCGAAGTCCGAGGGGCGCGGCACGTCCTGAGCGTGCTCCAGCGCGAAGGTGTAGGCGCGCCGGGCTTGCTCGGTCTTGGAGCCGGGGCGGGAGAACTCCTCCAGCACCCGCGCGGCAGGGGCCGGGCCCACGGCCTGTCTCCACGTGAGGTACAAGTCCCCCGAGCCGCCAATGTCCGAGTAGATGAAGACGTTGCCCTGGTTGAGGCAGCGCTCCAGGGTGACCACCACCGTCTCGGCCTTGGCGAGCGGATTGGCTCCCGGCGCGCTCTCGTAGAGCCTGGCGAAGCGCTGCGCGGTCATGCCCAGGGTGCGCGGATCCCCCAGCGCCTCGAGGTTCAACGCGCCCTGCATCGAGGCGAGCGCGGCGGCCACATCGCGCGGCAGGCCGTACCAGTTCAGCGCGTGCGAGAGCGCCTCGAGGAGGAGCCGCTGGGGGCCGTGGATCCCGCCGCGATCCAGCGCGTGCTGGACGGACTCCGCGGGCTCGCCCTGAGCGGCGTCGATGATGCGGTGGGCCACGTCCGCGCCCAGGATGCCCTTGCCCGCCTCCTGCGAGGCGTGAGGGGCGAAGGCGAACCAGTTGGGCATCATGCGGCTGACGCCCCCGGGCCGGAAGTCTGGGTCGATGATGGCCTGCATCGCGTGGGCGATGCGCAGGTAGCCCTGGGTGATGAGCCGGTTCTGCTCCAGGGGCGAGAGCTCGGCGGGCACCGGAGAGCCGAACCCGGGCACAGGTGCGCGCAGCGTGTTGGGCGCGGAGGGTGTGGCCGCATCCGGGCTGCTCGGGGCGGACTGCGGGGCGGGGCTGGACAGTCGATTGGGCTCCATGCGGGCTCTCTTTAGCGATCGGGCGGGATACTGAACTCCAGATCCTAAAAGGAGCCAAGGCACGAGTGGAGGAGGGGCGCGGCGTCTCCGAGATGAAGTGACCGCAAGTCGACCCAACGCTCCGGCGAGGCTCCGCCCACGACAGGGCTGGCCATCTCCCCAGAGGTTCGAGCCACTGGCCGCGGGGTTGCCCCCGCGGCCCCGGCCCGTCCCTGAGCTTGAAGAGTTACTTCTTCCAGCTCCCATGCAGGCAGTACATAGACTCCGTCTCGCTGGGCTCGCCCTCCGGTGCGGGCGGACCATTCGCCAGGCTGACCTCACTCGGGTTCGCCTTCAGTCCGCCACGGAAGATCGCCTCGGCGATGTCGATCCCGAGCGGCACGCCACCGATAGCGTCGCGCGGCACCACCACGCTGTCCGCGCCGGGGACGAACCTGGCTGACGGGCCCTGGCCACCCGGATCGTAGCCGCCCGTCGTGCCATCGAACCGCCAGTGCACGCCGAGGTAGACACGGCTCACCGAGTTCTCGACGATGGCCTGGAGCAGGCTCGAGAAGCGACGGACGTGCCGGGTACGAACGCTGCCGTCAGAGTCCCGGGAGATCCCATCGAGCTCTTCCGAGACCACGTCGAAGGTGACGTCGTCGCACCCGTTGGAATCGAGCTGGGCCTTTCCGATCGACTTGAGGTAGAGGCGCGCCACGTGAAAGGCCGCGGCACCGAAGCTGGCGTGGCCCGACGGATAAGATGGGAAGCCTGGCGTGAAGCCAATCCGGTTGGGATCATTCGTCCTCGGCGCACCGAACGGCTTCCAGAACGGATCCGAGAACGGCAGCCGCGCCGCCCCAGGCTCCGCACTGGGGCCATAGGTCGGGGTGTGCTCGCGGACGCCCAAGATCGGACGCCAGAGATCGTAGCGGTACTTGTAATACCAGGCGTGGATGCCTGCGTCCGCCAGCGCCACGTTGACCAGCGTCAGCAGCCGGACGTTCTGCTCTTCGGTGAGCGCCTTGTCCTTCGCGATCGTCTTGATGATCCGGTTGTAGAATCGCGGTGGGGTTCCCAGCTTCTGCGCACCGTCATACGCCCAGAAGACACCGATGGCAGTCTCCTCCGGAGTGCGGAGCGTGGCCGGAGAAGAGGGGCTGCCGCCCCGCTCGTAGATCTCCTGGTGATGGGCCCGGTAGGCGGGATCAGTGGGATCCAGCACTCCCGCGGCATTCATCCCGGGGGGTGGAGCGAGGTAGACCGCCGCGGGCGTGGCCAGGAACGGCATCTCTCCCCAATAGGCAGAGAGGAAACCCTGGCCTGGGTTGGTCGGATCGACCCGGTGATGGCCGTAGGCGGGTGTCGCGACATGGCTCGGCCGGCTCGGATGCCGCTCATCGTAGCGATCGTCGCCCTTGCGGAGCGCGATCAGCGCCTGCGCGACAGCCGCCCCATAGGTGGCGGCGCTGGGAGTATCGCCATTCCCTCGCGGAGCCGTGGCCAGCTTCTCATCGATGAAGGCTCGGTGCTTGGGATAGAGCCAGGACAGGACCTGGGCGCAGGCGGCCGCGGCCGCGAACTGAGGCGAGGCGCCGAGGTTCGCCGCCGGAAGGGAGTTCAGGTAGGTGGTCGGCTTGCCCTGGACGCCGAAGAAGGCATCATGGAGGGCCAGCATCGCGAGCGCGCCCGCGCGTGACGTGCGGGTCGGGCCCTCTTGATCTCCCGGGTTGGGAGCCCCGGTGTGATCGCGAGCATTCAAATCATCGATAACGTCATTCCAATAGATTGCACAGTCCATATCCGTCCTCCTCCGCATAGCGGCGCGCGCCCAAACGAGCGCGCCAAGAAACAACCCTTCAAGACGATCAGATGGAGTTCCGCGGACCGTGTCTGTGATGGGGTGGCCCGTGTCGGGGCTCAAGCCCACTGGGACGCGTGCTGGGCGAGGTATCTCGCGGTCCGCAACGCCAGAGCGTGCAGCGTCAGCGTTGGAGGCACGGAGCCGCCCGTTACGAAGAGGGAGGCTCCTCCGATGAACAGGTTGTCGATGCCGTGCACCTGTCCGTGGCAGTTCGTCACGGAGGAGCTGGGATCGGTCCCCATCCGCATTGTCCCCATGGGGTGGGCTTCGAAGGCCGGCGTGTTGACGTGAACCTCCCTGGCGCCTGAGGCCCGCAGCACCTGCGCCATCTTCTCGACCGCGGTGCTGGAGACACGCAGATCGTTGTCCAGGAGCGTGTAGCTCACCCGGGCAATCGGCTGGCCGTAGGGATCCAGCCGCGAGCGATCGACCGTGATGCGATTGTTTGGAGAGGGGAGCCCCTCACTGAACGAGGCCAGCAGGAGCGACTTATTGTACTCCTTCATCCGGTCCTTCAACCCGTGGCCCGTGAAGCGGCGCAGCGGATCCACTGCCAGAATGCTGGCCGCCACTCCGTTGAGTGACAAGAGCGAGAAGCCGCCCAGGTAGGGCTGCCCGGGACCGCTCTCGCGGAAGTCCAACGACATGAGGTTGCCCATGGCGTGGCCGACAGACGTGTCCAGCTCGTCGTCCGTGATACCCAGCCCGACGCTCCCCAGGTGGCAGAAGAAGTGGCGCCCCACCTGCTCGTACGCATTGGCCAAGCCCTGGGGGTGGAAGGCATTGGCCGAGTTGAGGAAGAGCCGGGGCGTCTCGATAGGGTTGTTGCAAACGATGACGACCTTGGCGAACGCCCGATGCTCGCGATGGGTACGAAGGTCCAGCCAGCTCACCCCATCCACGCGCGTCCCGGTGTGGAGCATCTCCAACCGCGTCACCAGGGCTTCCGTGCGCAGCTCCAGCCTCCCCGTTGCCAGGGCCGGGGCGATGAGCACCTGATCCGCCTGGTACTTGGCATCCACGCGGCACCCGGAGCGGCAGTATCCGCAGTGCAAGCACTCGCCGCGCCCCTGATAGGGCCGTGAGTTGATCGCCACCGGGCCGGGAGCGGAGCGGATGCCGAGCCTCGCCATGCCGTCGCGCAGCCTCATCGATGACGGGTAGTAGCCCATGGGCGGGTTGGGGTACTCGCGCCGGGTCTCCGAGTCCCAGGGGCTTCGTTGCCCGGCCACGCCCATCTGGGCCTCGGCCTCGTCATAGTCGGGCTCGAGCTCGGCCAGGGAGAGGGGCCAGTCCTCCACGGAGCTGCCCGCGGGCTGTCCGTGGCGGCTCCTGAAGTGGAAATCCCGCTCGGAGAAGCGCGCGCTGACGGCCGTCCATGAGAGGGTACCGCCTCCCACCCCCATTCCGAGGCTGGGCGTTCGGTGGAAGCCGTTGCCCTCCACCTGGTAGTGGCTGTTGTCCCAGAGGAGCCGCCACATGCTCAGCTCGTTCTCGGTGAAGTCCTTTCGGTGATGGGCGTGGCGCGGGCCCCGCTCCAGGGCCAGCACGTGCCCCCCCGCCTTCGTCAGCTCGTAGGCGAAAACGGAGCCAGCGGCTCCAGCCCCCACGATGATGGCGTCATAGCCTCGGGCCTCATGAAGGGGAGCCATGGTCTCTCCCTGGCGGGCCGCGAGGGGGGCCGCCCTGATCGATGCTCGGTCCGGGAAGCCCGATGGAGCGGCAGACCTTGGGGATGCTGTAGAAGCGCAGCATGAGCAGCGTCCGGAACAGCTGCCAGAAGGAGACGAGCTCTGGCAGGGAGGAAAGGCTTCCAACGAGTGCCTCGCGTGACGGCGGCGGGAGCTGGGCCAGCTCGTCCCCGTAGGTGCTCCGCGCGAGCTGGTTGACGTGCGCCAGCGCGGACCTGAAGAGCTCGAATTGCTCTGGCCGGTCCTTCAACATGCCGATGACCATGGGGACCACCGGGGTATCCGCTGCCCCTGGCATGTCGTCAGAGGGCAGCAGCGTGGCAGCGATGGCATTGGCTGTCTCATAGTCCGTCGCGGAGAGGTTCTTCATAGGGCGGTTTCCATTGGCCTACAGGAGTGAGTAGGAGTTGCAGGGTTGTGAGGGAGCCTCCTGGCCGGTTGCCGCGGATACGGTGCGGCAGGCGGAAGGTGAGCCGCACCTTGAAAGGGTGGAGACCGGTTGTGAGTCATTCGTGGTCACCCCCACAGGAGGAATTCATGCCGTCTCAACACATTCAGCCAGGGCCCGGGCAGGAATCCGTATGGGATTACCCCCTGCCACCTCGGGTGGAGCCCTTCCCCGGTCACATTCAGATCCGGTTCGCGGGGGAGCTCATCGTCGACACCCGGCGCGCCTTGCGCGTGCTGGAGACGAGCCTCCCGCCCGGCTTCTACATCCCCCGGGAGGACATCCGGCCGGGAGTGCTGGTGCCCTCGGAGCGCACCTCGTTCTGCAAGTGGAAGGGAACCGCGCGCTACTTCTCTGTCGTGCTCGACGGTAGGGAAGCCCAGGATGCGGCCTGGAACTACCCAGACCCGATTCCCGAGGCCGCCATGCTGAAGGACTACGTGGCCTTCTACGTCGCGCCCATGGATGAATGCCTGGTGGATGGAGAGAAGGCCACCCCGCAGCCTCACTCCTATTTCGGTGGCTGGGTCACCTCGCGAGTGGTGGGCCCCTTCCTGGGCGAGCCGGGCGCCGAGAATGTATGCGGGTGCGAGTACTGACGGGCCCTCCGCGAGCGCCTGCTTCAACAGGACGGCCACGCTCCCAAGTTCAGGAGCGTGGCCGGCTGCGACTTCCGCGGATGGCGCGCAGAGGGGCTACATCACCGGCTGGGCCGAGACGGGGAGGTCCAGGTGGACGTGCGTCACCAGGCCCGGCGGGAACCCCGCCTTCTGGAGCTCGGGCACGGCGCCGTAGAGTGCCCCATCCGAGTGGTACACCACCTCGATGATGGCCAGCGGCACCTCTCCCGGCAGGAGCGAGAGCGGGCAGAAGTTGAGCTGGGCCGAGAACGTCCCCCGGCCGCATTCATCGGTGACGACGACGTTCGGCACTCCCCCCAGAGGCAAGGGCACGGGCCCCTGCGAGCCCACCAACACCTGCCACACGGAGTACAGGCCTCGCGGAACGAGGCCGGCGAACTCCATCTCGATGGTCGTCTCGTCCCGGCCCGCGCAGTGGAGCCGCGCTGTGCCCCGCGCCCTCAGCCACTGCTTCAGGGTGATGGGCTTTGCCGAGCCTGCCCGGCTCGGCTCGAGCTGCCCCGCCGAGAGGTGGGCCCGCACGGGCAGCCGAGTCCCATCCGTGCTGGTGATGACCCCCACATCATTGAGGCGGACGTTGAGGCGCTTGGGGTCGACGCTCCCAGGCGGAATCCCCAGCGCCGCGAGAATGGCCGGATCCACCGTGCTCGCCAGCACCGTGTCCGGATCCGAATCCGACGTCAGGGGGATCGGATCCTTGCCATGGGCGTTGAAGCCCGCGACGGTGGTGAAGCCGAGGGTCCCCAGCGCACCGAGATGATGGACCGGCTGGCCGAGCAGCCGGTTGATCCCTGTCACCACTCTGGCTTCGATGACACGCGACTCGACTCGCGGCGGGTACCGCTCGGCCTCCTGACTGCTCCCTCCGGCTGACTCCAGCTCTTCATTCATGATCTTCATGGCATTTCTCCTGATAAGCGCCCTGGGTTCACAGCTGCTGCATGTCCTACGGTCAGGGAGAGCGGAGTCCCCACCGCTGTGATGCGAGTCGTTGCGCCCGGCGTCACGCCAGCCCCGTACCGAAGGCACTGGACATGTAGGCTCGGGCGTCGTTGATGGCCCCGTCGATGATGCGGGCCGCCAGGCGGGCCTCCTCGGGGGAGTGCGCCGCCTGCACCTGCAGACGGAAGCGCGCGGACCCGACCGGCGTCACCGGGAACTCCACGAGGAAGGCCAGCACCCCTCGGTCGAACAGGAGGCGGTTGGTGATGCGCGCCAGCTTCTCGTTGCCCATCAGCAGCGGCACGATGGGCGAAGGCATGCCCATGCAGGTTCGCCCGTGCCCGATCAGTTCATCGCGGAGCGCGTGGACGGCCCGGAAGAGCCGCTCACGGAGGAGCTCTCCCTCCGGCGAGCGGACGATGCGGGCGGACTGCAGGACCACCGCGGCCTGTGTCGGTGAGAGTGCATTGGAGAAGAGGTGGCTACCAGCAAACAGTTTCACGTATTGCTTCACCGCCGGCGAGCGCGTCGCCAGGAAACCCCCGTTGGAGGCGAAGGTCTTCGAGAAGCTGCCCATCACCAGATCGACCTGGCCCAGCAGCCCCTGCATCCCCAGCACACCGCTGCCCCCGGGTCCCAGCGCCCCCAGATCGTGCGCCACATCCACCAGCAGGGTGGCGTCGTACTCCCGGCAGAGCGCCTGCAGCGCCACCAGGTCCGGCCAGTCGGCGTCCACGGAGAACAAGCCATCCGTCACCACGAGGATGCCATTGCGCGTATCACGGCCGCGGATGGCCACCAGGTGCTGCCGAACGGACTCCAGGCTGAGGTGCTCGAAGCGGAAGATGTTCCGGGTGGCCGCACGGGCGCCTTGCTGGAGACAGGCGTGCGCCAGCTTGTCGACGACGACGTAGTCCTCCTGCCGCACCAGCCCCACGATGGAGCCAAAGCCAGCCGCCCAGCCGGTGGGGAAGAGCATCACATGTTCCATGTGCAGCAGCTCGCCCAGCTCGCGCTCCAGCTCCTCGGAGTAGCGGGTGTTACCCAGGACGATGGGCGAGCCGGCGCTGTGCGGGCCGAACTCGTGCAGGGCCCGGAGGGCCGCCTCGCGGATGGCGGGGTGAGCGCTGAGGGAGAAGTAGTCCTGAGAGTTGAAGTTGATGCCCCGGGTGGAGCGCCCCGTGTCGTTGCGGATGGTGGCGATGCTTCCCGGCGCCACCTCCAGCAGGCGTGAGTACTGCCACGTCTCCGTCCTGCGGCGCGCCTCGACCCAGCCGTAGAACTCCTCGGTGCGCGCCAGCAGGTTGCTGCCTGCCGGGTGGTAGAAGTCGTTGAGGTTCTTGTCCAGCGCATACTCCTCATCCGGGTCCACGCTCCGGCGCAGGTGCGTGGGCTCGCTCAACCCCTCCAGCGCCGCCTGCACGGCGGGCAGCTCCCGCTGGAGGAAGTCCCAGATGCCGCGCAGCGCCGCCTCGTCCCGGGCCGCCACCTCGGCCTGCTGCCGGAGCGCGATGAGCCCGTCCCAGGGCACATGGGTGGCCCAGTTGCGGAGCATCTCGGAGGTCTCCTCCGCGGTGGCTCCCAGCTCCAGGGCGCAGCTTCGAAACGCCTCGCGGGCCTGGGGATCCGCGCGCACCTCATGGAAGGAGCGATCCCTCGTGTAGGGCTCCACCCGCGCCGCGGTGGCCCCAAGGCAGTGGATGAGCTCGTTGTCGTCTCGGTAGTAGTTCAAGGCTTCCATCACAGTGCTAGCTCCATGGCAGAAGGGGGACTCGCGAAGGGGTTCTGGAGGTAGGCCCGGGAGGTGGCCTCGAACCGCTCGAAGATGGCGTGATGGCTCGAGTTCTCCCTGGCCACGTCGGTGAGCAGGAAGATGTTGGAGGCCTGGAAGAAGTCAGCCACGGGCGCCACGTCACACATGGTGGCGATGAACCGGTTGGTCTCCTGCGGGTTGCTGCGCAGCGCCACGTAGAGCATCAGCTCGTCGTGGCGCGGCGGCCTCATCTCCGCCAGGGTGCAGACGAAGTCGTAGTAGGCGGAGGCCACCTGGCCGCGCCGGCGGCCCTCGTAGGTGGACTTCAGGGCCTCCTCCAGGGGCTTGCGCCCGGAAAACCCCTCGTCGAGAGCCGTGGAGAGGAGCTCGGCGTCGCGGAAGGCATGGGACATGCCGGTGGCGGTGCACTGGTCCCGGAAGCAGGCCGCGTCACCCGCCAGCACCCACCCCGGTCCGAAGAGGGGCCGCAGGTAGGCCGCCTGATCCAGCGTTCCGTAGAAGCGCTCCTCGCGCCGGCCTCGAGTGCGCATCAGCTCGCCGATCTCCGGGCTGATGAAGTCGAGCGCCTTCTGGAAGTTCCCTGGCACGTCCTGGCGGAAGGTGTTTCCCCACTCGCTCGGCCCGAACACCAGGGCCATGTGCTGGCCGAAGTTGGTGGGCACCAGGCCCAGGCCGAGCCGTCCGCGCCGGTGGATGTGCACCATGTCCAGCGGAATGCCGGAGACATAGGTCCAGTAGGCGAACGTGCACTTCAGGCGCTCATCCGACTTGGGGAGCTTCAGGGTGCGCGCGACAAAGGAGTTGCGCCCGTCCGCCCCCACCACCACCCGCGCCCGCTCCTCCACCCGAGCGCCCTCGCGGGTGCGCCCCCGAATGCCCACCACCCGTCCGTTCTCCTCGATCAGCTCGTCGACGGCAAAGCCCTCACGGACCTCGGCGCCCGCTTCCACCGCCGCGTCCACCAGGATCTTGTCCAGCACGCGCCGCCGCACCGAGCAGTAGCGCTGTACAATGCCCGAGTCATTCCCGTGGAAGAGCTGGAAATACTGGCGCAGCAGCTCCTCGGGGATGGTGCCCACCAACGGGATGCCTTCATTGACCAGGTTGACGACCGTATGCGAGGGCGTCACCTCCAGCACCCGCCCCAGCAGCCCCCAGCGATTGAGGTACGAGGCGCCATGCGGCCACAGAAAGTGCGTCGAGACGACGTCGCTGGGGAAGGTGGCCCGGTCGACGACCAGGACCTTGTATCCCTTGCGCGCGAGCAACATGCCCGTCGAGGCCCCCGCACACCGCGCACCATTCACGATGATGTCGAACATGTCTTCTCCAGAAAGAGATCAGGCCAGCCACTTCCGCTGGCTCTAAGGGGTTGAGTTCGGAGGGGTTGGTTGTGATGGCCGGGCGCGGGCTCAGAAGCGGAGCAGCGCGCCCTCCATCGTCATCCCGGGGCCGCAGGAGAAGAGCACGCCGTACTCCCCGGGCCGTGGCCGGTCTTGGGCGAGCAGCTCCTCCAGCACGAGCAGCACCGTGGCGGAGGAGCAGTTGCCGTACTCCCCCAAGATGCTCCAGGTGGCGCGGAGCTGCGAGTCGCTCAGCCTGAGCTTCTGGGCCAGCTGCTCCACGATCTTCGGCCCCCCCGGATGGAGCGCCCAATGCTGGATGTCCTGGACGCCCAGGCGCTCCGGGCCGAGGAGCGCGCCAATGAACGACTCGATGTGCTCGCCCACCAGCGCGGGCACCGCGGGCGAGAGCGTCATCCGGAACCCGTCGTCCAGCAGCTTCCAGGAGATGAGCTCGTGCGCGTCGTAAAGCTGTCGAGAGAGGGAGCGCAGCACCTGCGGCCCCGCGCCGGGCTCCTCGAGCCCCAGGACGAGCGAGATGCTGGCATCGCCGAACAGTGAGTGAATGACGGCCTGTTCGCGGGTGGGCTCGTTGCGGAGGTGGACCGAGTGGATCTCCGTGCAGTTGACGAGCACGCGATCCGCCGGGCGGGCCGCCAGGCCGTCCAGGGCCACCGAGAGCGCGTTGAGCCCCGCGCCGCTGGCCATGTTGGCAACGAAGGTGCGGCGCAGCGAGGGACGCAGCTGGAGATTACGGGCCAGCAGCAGGTCCGGCGTTGGGCTGATGGCCCCGGTGCTGCACGCCATGATGAGGCTGCCAATACGCTCGCGATCGTGCGTGCTCAGCGCCGCCTCCGCCGAGCGCGTGGCCACCTCCACCACCGCGTGCTCGTGGAGGGCCATCCGCTCTCCCACGCCCAGCCGCTCCCGGGCCATCAGCTCGCGGGGGCTCACCGCCATGCGCCGGTGCTGGACGCGGGATCTCTCCATGATGTGGCTGACCTGGGGAACGCTCTGGAACCACCCGGTCGACAGGCTCTCGCTCATCTCCTTCTGCGTCACCTTCAAGGAGGGGAAGGCCGACTCCAGACTCAAGAGGGTCGGACGGGGATGAAGGTCGGGCATGGGGCTCTCCGCCAAGGGCTGGCAGCAGCGGCCCTGTGGGCCGTGGGTCTGCCAATGGAATGGAGTCCCTCATCTTTATTTGTGACGCTTCCAGCCCCGCTCCGTGACGATGCTCACGCAAATTATTCCGCGCGCATCACACGGGACCCATGAGCACTCGGTCTGTTCAGAAGCACTGTGAATGAAAGCGAGACAGCCGATGAGCACCATCCTCCTGGTCAACGACGACCCCGAAATGCTTGGCCTCTTCCCGGTCTGGTTTGAAACGAAGGTGCTTCCATGAAATACAGATCGAGATACACCCCTGCCCTCCCTTCCTCCCTCCCCTCACGTCCCGCCGACAATCATTCGCCGCAGCGCCGCCGCACGCGCTCGGCCCCTCCCAGGCTGCGCATCCCGAAGCCGGCGGAGTCCCCGATGCGGTTCGCGCTGCGCGGGGCGGTAGGGCTCCTCTTCATCACGTTCGGCCAGATGAAGTTCTTCGACAGCATCCTCCTGGGCAACCATGCCGTATCCCTGCCCGCTGGACCGGAGGGCTTCGCCCAGTACCTCGACGCCGTCGGCATCCCCTACCCGCTCCTCAACGCCTATATGGTCTGCCTGGTGGAGATGCTCTGCGGCCTGGGGCTGCTGCTCAGCCCCTTCCTCCCCTACGCAGCCATCCTCACGCGCCTGTGTGCCCTCCCACTCATGATGGACATGGTGGTGGCCACCATCACGGTGGGCCTGCGCAATGCCCTGGGGATCCCGGTCCAGATCCACGGCGTCGCTGTCACCGCCCAGCCCTGGAGGTTGCCGCTGGAGTTCTCCCTGATGGTGCTCGCGCTGTTCTTCCTGTGGAGACCTGTCCCACGGCGTGCGCCCGCCGTAGCCGTCGCTCCTGAGGGCTCCTCCTCCGGGTGAGCTCGCGGGAGCGGTGGCGATACGCCCCCGGAGAGGGCTCTGCCCCAGGACTTCCAGGCGGTTACGCGGGCGCCGGGGTGGGGATTGTGGGATGGGGCTCAGTCGACCGAGACTAGCCCCCACATGTCGCCTCCCCCCACCGACCTGGCCGTTGACGCCCGTGGGCTCGTCAAACGCTTCGGCAGCTTCACCGCGCTCCATGGGCTCGACATTCAGATCCCCCGAGGCGCCTTCTACGCCTACCTGGGCCCCAACGGCGCCGGGAAGTCCACCTCGCTCGCCATCCTCACCGGGGTGTATGGGCCGGACGGAGGCACCATCCAGCTGCTGGGCATGGATGCCGTCAAGCAGCCCATGGAGGTGAAGCGCCGCATCGGCATGGTCCCCGAGGAGCTCAGCCTCTTCGAGCGCCTCACCGGCCGCCAGTACCTCACCTTCTGCGGCCGCATGTACGGCCTGTCCGGAGACGAGGCCGCCGCTCGCGCCGTGGAGCTGCTGGAGCTCACCGAGCTGACCTACAAGGCCGGGGCGCTCGTGGCCGAGTACTCCAAGGGCATGCGGCGGCGGCTGGCCATCGCCGCGGCGCTGATCCACGCGCCGGAGCTCATCTTCCTGGATGAGCCCTTCGAGGGCATCGACGTGCTGGCCGCGGGCGTCATCCGCGAGCTGCTCCGCGAGCTGAGCCGGCGCGGCGTCACCCTGCTGCTCACCACGCACGTGCTGGAGATCGCCGAGCGCCTGGCCAGCCACGCGGGCATCATCCGCGGCGGGCGGATGCTGGATCAGGGCACGGTGCCGGAGCTGATCAGCCGCTACGACGTGCCCTCGCTGGAGGCCGTCTTCGAGAAGCTCATCTCCGTGCCGGCCGCGCGCAACGCCCGCCTGTCCTTCTATGGCGAGGCCCCCGCCCCGGTGGTGCCCCTGCGCCGGGAGTCCGCGTGAATCCGCCTCCCGTCCCCGGCTTCTTCCGCCACCTGTGGCTCTTGTGGGGCCTGCGGCTGAACATCGGCCTCAACCGAGGCTCCGGACGCCCGAGCAAGGTGCTGGCGGTGGCCACCTTCCTGGGCTCCAGCGCTCCGGCGCTCTTCTTCGGGCTGGCCGCCTTCGGGCTCATGCGGCTGCGCCCCGTGGCCGAGAGCAATGTGTGGCCGTACTTCATCCTCAACCTGCTGTGCTTCGTCACCACCTCGGTGTGGGTGACGTGGCCGCTGCTGTCGGCGGGCGTGGATGACCACTCGGAGCTGAGCCGGTACGCGCCGTTCCCCATCTCGCCCTTCCGGCTGCTCATCTCCTCCAGCGTGGCGAGCCTCTTCGAGCCTCGCGCCCTCGTCTTCTACGCGCCCCTCACCGGCGCCGCCCTGGGCTACGCCTCTGTCAACGCGCTGCGAGCCCCCTGGCTTGCCGTCCTCAACTACGTCCTGTTCGCCCTGCTGTGTGCCGCCTGGAGCCGCGTGGCCCTGCATGCCGTCATCAACGTGCTGCGAGAGAAGCACAGCGCCGAGATCATCGGCGGCGGACTGTTCGCGTTCCTGTTCGCCGCGTCGTTCATCCCTCCCGTCGACACCTCGTGGCTCACCGCCGTGGGCGAGGCCGGCGTGGGCGCGCTGAACATGGAGCTCATCATCAACGCCGCCATCGCGCTGAGCCGCGTGCCTCCGGGCTTCTTCGGGGACTCGTTGGGGCAGCTCGCTCACGGGCGCCTGCGCCTGGCCCTGATCGAGACCTTCGGGTTGGGGATGTTCACCGCCATTGGCCTGCTGGTGGCCTACGTGCTGCTCATGCGCTTCCACCGCCAGGCGGGGCGCGCGGGGCCGGCCATGAAGGAGTCCGGAGATCGGGATCCGTTCGCTCGCACGTCGACACGGTTCCGGACCATCCTCACCCGCGAGGCGCTGGACCTGTGGCGCAACCCGCGCGCGCGTCTGCTGACCTCCGTGCCGTTCGTGCTCGCCATCCTCTTGAAGCTGCTGTCCGGGAGGGATCTGTTCGTCTACCTGCTCGGACAGTCCGCGGACGCGTGGCTGATGGGCGGGCTGTCCGTGTATGGCGCCGTGGTCATCTCCTCGACGTTCTCGCAGAACACCTTCGCCTATGACGGGCAGGGCTTCGCCATCTTCCTGGCCGCGCCCATGGAGCTGGCGGACGTGCTGCGCGCCAAGAACCTGGTGCAGGGCGTGGCCGGCCTGAGCATGGCGCTGCTGGTGGGCCTGTTCTACCGCGTCTACTTCGGCTTCGGCTCGTGGGTGGACATCCTGTGCTCCATGGCGTCGGTGGCCGCCGTGGTGCCCATGCTGCTGGCCGCCGGCAACTTCCTGTCGCTGTACTTCCCGGTGAAGTTCCACGCCAGCCTCAAGCGCCGGGACAAGCTGCCCCTCACCGCCTCCATGCTCGGCATCGTCGCCGCCAGCGTGGGGTGCATGCCCTTTGGCTGGGCGATGAAGCTGGCGGGCAAGAGCGGCCCCACGGGCCAGACGGCGGCGATGATCGCCCTGTGCGCGGCGCTCTATGCCGTGCTCTACCGGCTGATGCTGCCGCTGGCCTTGCGCGTGCTGGATCAGCGCCGGGAGATCATCCTCCGCGCGGTGACGCGGGAGTAGTCAACCGCTTCAGCCCCCCGCCAGCCAGCGCAGGCCCCACGCCGTCAGCAGCCCCAGGTAGTTACCCAAGGCGATGCCCGCGAGCCCCAGCGTCAGCCCCGGGCCTACCAGCGCCCGGTTCTTCAAGGCCGCTGCCACGGGGCCAATCTGCGCCGGCCCGTAGATGGTGGCGGTGGAGCAGATGAGCGTGCTGTCCGCATCAATGCGCAGCAGCGCCGAGAACACCGTGTGGAGCACGATGGACAGCCCCATCACCAGCCACACGTAGATGAACAGCGTCGCGCTGCCTCCGCTCAGGATCCGCGCGTCGGCCAGCGAGCCCATGGCCACGCAGAAGATGAGCAGCACATATTCACCCAGCTCGTAGGCTCCCGTGAGCGACCGCACCTGCTTGACCAGGGAGGCCACGATTCCCAGCGTGGTGATGCCGAGCAGCGCCGGGCTGGCCTCCAGCTTCCCGAACACGAGCAGCGTCGCGCCCACGGCCACCGCCGCGATGGCCACCGCCAGCCCAAAGCCGATTCCCATGTCCTTGAGGTGGTGCCGCGTCCAGACGCTGAGCGCCTCGCCCGGGTGCTCGAAGGGCTCGTGGTGGGGCGTGGCGGTGAAGGCCGGCATGAAGCGCAGGAACAGCCGCTGCGCGAAGGTGAGCAGGAAGATGAGGTAGATGCCACCTGCCACCAGATCCGCCGCGTTGAGCAGGACGAAGGTCTCGCTCCGCGCCTCCAGCACTCGCCCGATGGCGGCCATGTTGGCCGTGCCTCCCACGTACACGCCCACCAGCATGCCGGCAATCTTCCACCACTCGTCGGTCTGTCCTCGGAAGAACCAGCCGATGAGCCCCGCGCCCGCCACCGCCGCGAAGCACGCCAGCACGAACGAGATGATCAACGAGCGCGCGAGCCTCGGCCACTGGCGCACGTCCGAGGAGAAGAGCAGCAGCGGAATCGCCAGGGGCACGGCGACCTCGCTCACGTGCAGCGAGGCCTCCGAGGACAGCCGCACGCCTGGCACGTTCGCCACGATGATGCCCGCCAGGTAGCAGAGCGTCACCGGGCCGAAGAACTTCGCCACACGGTAGCGCTCGCCCGCCCAAAGGGCCGCCGCCGGAAAGAGGATGCACCACAGCACCTGGATGACCGTCATCGGCACACTCCACCCGGCTCAGCCGCGGTCGAACACTCCGTCGAGGAAGTCCAGCAGGAAGCCATCCACCTGCTGCTCGGGGATGGCTCCAACCATGCCGTACATCGCCGCGCTGCCCTCGGGCGCGGGCTCGCCCGCCGCAAGCCTCGAGGCGCAGTCTCGCAGATCCGCGAGCAGCGTGTCCGCGATGCGCTCGTGCGCGGGGGTGATCATGCAGTGCAGCGCCGGAGGGTTCTGCTGCCGATCCAGCTTCCAGCCCCGGACCTCCATCGCGTCGCCCAGCTCGTACACATTGAGCGAGTCCGAGGTGAACGCGAAGACGCCCGCGTGCGGCGTGCCCAGGACCCGCATCCCGGGAATGGCGTTGATGCCGGCGATCAGCTTGTCCGTCGTGGCGAGGATGCGCCGCGCGTGGTCCAGGTAGCCCTCCTCACCCAGGTAGTGCATCACCGCCCAGGCCGCGGCGATGGCGCCTCCGGGCCGCGTGCCCGTCATGGACGGCGAGGCGTACAGCCCTCCTGGCCAGCCAGCGTAGGTGTAGAACTGGTGCCGCCGCAGCGCTCGGTTCCGGTACAGCACCACCGAGGCGCCCTTCGCCGCATAGCCGTACTTGTGAAGGTCCGCGGACATCGACGTGACGCCCGGCACCGAGAAGTCGAACGGAGGAATGTCCCGGCCGAGCTTCTTCGCGAACGGCAGGAAGAAGCCCCCCAGGCACGCGTCCACGTGGCACAGCAGGCCCCGGGCCTGCGCCAGCGCGGCGAGCTCGGTGATGGGGTCCACCACGCCATGCGGGTACGGAGGTGCGCTGCCAATGAGCAGTGCCGTGTTGGGAGTGATGAGCCGCTCCACGTCCCGGAGATCCACCTGGAGCTCCGGCCCGGTGGCCGCATGGCGGATCTCCACATCGAAGTAGTGCGCCGCCTTCTCGAAGGCGGGGTGGACCGAGAGCGGAGCAATGATCTCCGGGCGGGCGATGCCCTTCTCATGGCGGGCCCACTCGCGCGCCGCCTTCACCGCCATCATGATGCTCTCGGTGCCGCCCGTGGTCATCGTGCCGGCCACGTCGTCATCCCCGTGGAAGAGCTCCACGGCCATGGACACCACCTCGGCCTCCATGCGGCGCAGCGAGGGGAAGGCCAGGGGCGACAGGCCGTTCTCGGCCATGAACTCGCCGTAGGCCTCCTTGAGCAGCCGCGAGTGCTCGTCGTCCACGTAGTACACGAGGCTGAAGGTGCGGCCTTCCTTCCACCGCGCGTCCTCGGAGCGCATCCCGCGCAGCTCCGCGAGCACGTCTTCCTTCGTGCGCCTCGTCTTCGGCAGCGACTTCGACATCCGAGCCTCCCGCGTGGGCAGGCTCACGCCCCGCGCGAGAGCCGAATACCATCAGCCCTAGGGAAGCACGTACGGTGTTCTCGCTTCCTCCGCTTCGCGATCGGCCCGCAGCACCCCCGTCAGGGTATCCACCACCTCGCGCAGGAACTCCGCCGGAACGGACTCCCTCAGCCACACATCGCCTGAAGAGGCCTGGAAGCCCGGCTCCCGCGGCGCCCCCGCCGCCTGGGGCTCACCGGTGAACTGGGGTTCGAGCAGGGACAGCATCATCGCTGCTCCCCCACCGCCGCGTGCGCGCCCGTCACTCGCCCGGTGCTCACCGTGGAGGCCACGAGCAAGGCCCGCCCCTGCGTCTTCTTGCGAGCGGAGGCCGGCTGCGTCACCTTCCTCGCGGTGCTGGAGACCTCGGCGCCTCGGGCGGTGGAGGCCCGGCGGTGCCTGCGCCGCAGCGAGCGGATGATGAGGCCCGCCAGCAGGGCCGCTCCCGCGCTGATGAGGAACACGGGCGGCTTGGAGTCGGGGACAATGCGCGGGATGACCATGAGGGGAGCCTCCGAAAACAGGGGACCTCCTCTGGTCTTGCACCCCGGATGCCGGGCTCCACTCACAGGAAATTCGCGGTTCTACGGCTTTGAAACCCCGAGAGTGCCCTGAAATGGGGCGCCAGAATCGAGCGTGTCCCAAAGTGGTACAGCCGAGAACGTGCACTTCCCTCGCCGTGGGGCATACCATCGGCCCCATGAGCGTAAATGGATGGCTTCAGGAGTTCCGAGCACTCCACAAGCGGGCCCGGGCGAAGCAACTCAACGAGGACGAGAAGCAGCTCTACCACCAGGCCCGCGAGCAATTCGCGCGCGCGCTGACCGCGGCCCAGGGGATGACCCTCAAGCCCGGAGAGATGGCGCGCCAGACCTTCCGCGTCGCGCAGGCGATGCAGATCGAGCTCAGCCTCAACTCGGGCATCCTCCGCGCGCTGACCCTGGACATCTCCAAGGGAGGCTTCTCGGTGGTGCTCGGCAAGCCCCCCGCCGAGAACGAGATGGTGGGCTTCACGCTGAAGATGCCGGACGGGATGGATCCCATCATCGGCCGGGCCAAGCTCGTCGCCTCCAAGAAGCAGATCGGCAACTACCGGCTCTCGTTCGCGTTCCAGGGCATGTCGGAGTACGACCAGGAGCGGCTGGAGACGGTGCTGTTCGACGCGGCCCTCTCTCGCATCCCGGGCTGAGAAGGCGCCCTCTGCGGCCCGGGATTCGCTATCGCTCAGGGCGCCATGGCGCGAGCTCGCCCAGGAGCTGGGATGCCGCGCTGGCCTGCGCTGAGCAGCCGAATGGGCGCCCACCCTGATGGCATGCAGGCAGCCGGGCACCTCGCCCTGAAAATCACGCGCCGTCACATCCGCTGAAGAGGCCCTCTACCCGGACGCAAAGCCTCCGCTGACATGTGCGGTCGGGGGCAGATGGCGGGGCCGCACGGGAGTCGTGTGCCTTCGCCAAGGAGCGTGGGCCATGATGCAAGCCGAGTCATCCTCTCCTTCCGGCTACACGGAGAGCGTCGTCCCGTTCCTGGCAGGGGACGGCCGAGCCCTCAACCTGCACCACGTCCGTGGGCCTCGGGAGCCCACCCGAGGGCCGGTGGTGCTGATCCACGGCGCGGGCGTGCGAGCCAACATCTTCCGCGCGCCCGTCCACGAGACGCTCGTCGATGCGCTGGTGGCGGACGGCTACGACGTGTGGCTGGAGAACTGGCGCGCCAGCATCGACGTGGAGCCCAGCGAGTGGACGCTTGATCAGGCCGCCGTCCATGATCACCCCAAGGCCATCCAGACGATCGTCCAGGAGACCGGCTGCGAGCAGGTGAAGGCCATCATCCACTGCCAGGGCTCGACGAGCTTCATGCTGTCGGCCATGGCGGGGCTCGTCCCCCAGGTCAAGGTGATCATCAGCAACGCCGTGTCGCTGCACCCAGTGGTGCCCCGCGAGGCCCGCTGGAAGGCCCGCTATGCCGTCCCGGTGGTGGCGAGGATGACGCACTACCTGGATCCGCAGTGGGGGCTGCACGCGGAGGGCCTCACCGCCCGAGCCATCACCCTGCTGGTGAAGGCCACCCACCACGAGTGCCACAACACCGTGTGCCGGCTGGCCAGCTTCACCTACGGCACGGGGTTCCCCACGCTCTGGCGGCACGAGAACCTCAACCCCGAGACGCACGAGTGGCTGAAGCACGAGTTCGCCAAGGTGCCGCTCACCTTCTTCCAGCAGATGGCCGAGTGCCTGCGTGCCGGGCACCTCGTGCCGGTGGAGGGCTACCGGGAGTTGCCCGAGGACGTAGCCGAGCGCCCGCCCGAGACGGACGCTCGCTTCGTCTTCCTGGCCGGAGAGCGCAACCAGTGCTTCCTGCCCGAGAGCCAGCGGCGCACCTACGAGCGGCTCAACGAGCGCCGGCCCGGCTACCACGCGCTGCACGTGATTCCGGACTACGGCCACCTGGATGTCTTCATGGGCCAGGACGCGGCCCGGGATGTCTTCCCCCTCATTCTCTCCGAGCTGAACCAACCGGTGTGATGGAGCGCTGCCATGTGGATGATGCCGAGGCGAATCAAGCAGCAGACCGGACGCTTCTCGAAGGTGGACGGCATTCCCTACGAGCTGCCCATCAACTCCCGGGCATCTCCGGCCTTGATGGCCGCCTTCACCATCGACGCTCGGGAGGCCGCCGCGCTGCTGCCCGGCAACGAGGTGCACCCACTGCGGCTGTGGGGCAACAAGGGCGTGCTGTTCATCACGGTCATCGACTACCGGGACACGGACATCGGGCCGTACATCGAGTTCAGCGTCGCCATCGCGTGCACTCACGGCAAGAAGCCCGCTCCCCCGCTGCTGCCCCTGCTGTTCCAGAAGCACTACGGGCTGGGCCAGTACGTGGTGGATCTGCCGGTGAGCTCGGAGATCTCCGTGAAGGGCGGCAAGGGCATCTGGGGCATGCCCAAGCACCAGGCGAACCTGGACTTCCGCATCGCGGATCAGACCATCAGCAGCCAGTACGACCAGGACGGCAAGCTCGCGGTGCGCATCGAGATCGACCGGCCCGGCAAGGCCTGGCTGCCCCTGCGTGCCAGCGGCGCCAACTACTGCCAGTTCCGCGGGATGCTGATGAAGTCCTTCATCTACTTCCATGGGAAGTTCGCGTTCCGGCTCGGGAAGAAGGCCGCGGCGCGGCTCACCCTGGGAGACCACCCGCGCGCCGCGCCGCTCAAGAGGCTGGGCATTGCCCCCAAGCCGTTCTTCTCGGGCTTCCTCCCGGAGTCGAGCGGCGTGCTGGACGACCACTTCGAGTCCTGGTTCCTCAGCTACCCCAAGCTCCCCGCCGAGCAGCCCGAGGGACTCGAGAGCGTGGCGGGCCTCGGCTTGAGCCAGAAGTGGCTGGAGCCCCCGAGCGCGGGAGACAGGCAGCCCACGCTCAGCCCCTCCGGGCTCACCGGTGAGCCCGAGGACTCCCAGCCCGCCCGGACCGGCGATGGGCCGCAGCCTGTCTCGGATGACGCGGGCGTGGGAGCGCACCCATGAGCCGCTCGGTGCTCCACATGCTGAACGCGTGCCTGCTGTTCCTCTGTACCTCGATGTACCTGGGGACCGGCTGGTCGCTGGTGCTCTTCTCGTTCCCCATCGCCCCCCAGCTGACGGTGGACAACTACTACCTTCAGTTCGTCCCCCAGGTGACGGCCGCCACCCGGTTCTTCACCTGGATGACCCTGGTGATGCTGGTGTCCGCCGTGGTGCTGTTCCTCGCGGAGCGCCGGAGCCCGCTGCGCTGGTACCCCGTGGCCGTCTTCCTCTCCGTGGTGGCCGCCACCCTGCTCACCCGGTTCCTCATCTTCCGGTACAACGCGGAGATGGCCTCGGGGATCCGTGATCCCCAGCGCCTGCGCGAGGTGCTCGCCGCGTGGATGAGCACCAACCGCATCCGCGTGGGGCTGTGGACCGTCCAGTGGCTCGGGATGATGGGCTACTTCGCCCACCGGTTGCTGCGCGCCGAGCAGCCCTCTCGTGCCGCGACGGAGAAGCCCGCGACCGAGAGCCAGGGCGCACGCCGGTGGGTGGAGGCTCGGTCATGAGCGGGCGTGCGGAGCGCTGGCTGCGCTGGCTCCTGGTGGCCATCTCGATCGCCACGGTGGTGAGTGGCGCCGTTCAGTTGCTCGTCCCTGGCTTCGAGCTCGGGTTCCTGGGCGCTGAGTCGACTCCAACCAGCCGCCACTTCTTCGGCATCGTCGGCATGTTCATGGTCTTCTTCGGGGGCCTGCTGCTCCATGCGCTGGTCCGTCCGAAGGAGAACCCGGCGGCCTTCGTGTGGGCGGGAATCCAGAAGCTCGGCGCGTGCGCGGCGGTGAGCCTGGGAGTGATCCGAGGGATCTTCTCGCCGCTCGCGCTGGGCGTTGCCGCGTTCGATCTTGTCTCCGGCGTGCTGGTGCTGGGCTACCTCGGGCGGATGCGCCGCTCGGAGCGCCGGGTGCTGCTACCTCCGCTCAAGTCCGCGCCCGCGGCTTCTGCTGCCGCCGAGCCGCTCCCGGCTGCTTCCCCGCTCGTGGCCTCACCTGGAGCGGACGGGCCGAAGCGGGCCCTCATCCTCGCGGGCGGGGGCATGCGCGTGGCGTGGCAGGCGGGCGTGCTGCGCGCGCTTGACGAGGCGGGACTCCATTTCACGCATGGCGATGGAACCTCGGGCGGGATCATCAACCTGGCGATGCTCATGTCCGGCCAGTCCCCCGAGGAGATGGGGAACCGCTGGCGGACGCTGCGCGTGAAGGACTTCGTGTCCTTCGTCTCGCCCGAGAAGTACGTGAAGGCGTGGAACATGGAGGCGCTGGGTGACGCGGACGGCGTCGTCGAGCACGTCTTCCCGCACCTCGGCATCAACGTGGACGCCATCCGCGCCAACACCGCCATGTCCGCCACCTTCAACGTCTGCAACTTCACTCGCAAGACGAACGAGGCCATCCCCCACTCCCGAGTGGACAGGGATCTGCTCGTGGCCGGCATCTCGCTGCCCATCTTCATGCCTCCTGTCCGCAAGGATGGAGCGCTGTACCTGGACTCGGTGTGGATTCAGGACGCCAACCTGCTCGAGGCGGTGCGGCGCGGGGCCGACGAGCTGTGGGTGCTGTGGTGCATCGGCAACACGCCCACCTATGAGCGCGGCGTGTTCCACCAGTACGTCCACATGATCGAGCTCGCCGCCAATGGCGCCCTCTTCAAGCAGCTCGAGCGCATCCAGGAGATCAACGATCGCATCCGCGCGGGCGAAGTGGTCGAAGGCCACCGCCGGCCCATCGTGGTCCACCTGATCAAACCCGAGCGCCCCCTGCCGCTCGATCCGGACTTCTACGCCGGCCACATCACCGCGGGCACGCTCATCGATCTCGGGTACGCGGATGCCTACCGTTACCTCGGGATGCGCAGCGCACAAGGCCTCCCGCTCACCCCGGAGATCACCCAGATGAACGCACCTGCTCCAGACCTCACCTTCCGCGAGACCATGTCCGGTCCGCTGGCGCTCGACGAGACCGATCCCACCGCTGGCGCAGGCAAGGGCCGCCACACGCCCTTCACCTTCCACGCCACCATCAGCGTGGATGACATGGAGGCGTTCATCCGAGACCCACAGCACGCCGCCCGGCTCGTGGCCCACGTCTCCTATCCGCCCTTCGGGGAAGACATTCCCGTGAAGCGCGGGAGCTTCAACCTCTTCAAGTCCGGCGACGAGCCGAACACCCGGCTGATGACTTATGGCATGGCCTTCGAGCACCAAGGCCGCGACTACTACCTGGAGGGCACCAAGGCCATCCACGACGACAAGGGACCGGACCTGTGGCGAGACACCACCCGGCTCTTCTGCCGCCTCCATGACGGCTCGGACGAGCGCGGCCCGGTGGTGGGCGCGGGCGTGCTCAAGCTGGGGCTTGGCGATCTGCTCAAGCTCGTCTCCAGCATGCGCTCGGCGCGGGAGGGGCTCGAGGGGACCCACGCGGTGATGCGCTTCGGTCAGTTCTTCCTCGGCACGCTCTGGGACGTCTACGCCCCCATGGCCCGCGAGCCGGACGCCGTGGAGCGCGAGGCCCTCTCTCCTCCGTGAACCAGGAGCCCCACCATGAACCCGCGACGTGAACACTTTGACGCCATCATCGTCGGCTCCGGCTTCGGCGGCTCGGTGATGGCCTGGCGGCTGGCCGAGGCGGGCCTGCGCGTCTGCGTGCTGGAGCGGGGCAAGGCCTACCCGCCCGGCTCCTTCCCGCGCAGCCCCTACTCCATGCGCCGCAACTTCTGGGATCCCAGCGAGGGCCTCCACGGCCTGTTTGATCTGTGGTCCTTCAAGGGGATTGGCGGGGTGGTGTCGAGCGGGCTCGGCGGCGGCTCGCTCATCTACGCCAACGTGTTGCTGCGCAAGGACGAGCGGACCTTCGTCCACGAGGACCTGCAGGACGGTGGCTACGAATACTGGCCCGTCACCCGCGAGGACCTGGAGCCCCACTACGACACCGTGGAGAAGATGCTCGGGGCCCAGCGCTACCCCTTCGAGCACGAGCCCTACCGCCACACCGCGAAGACGATCGCCATGAAGGTGGCCGCCGAGCGGATGGGCCTCCAGGACGACTGGCAGCTCCCGCCGCTGGCGGTGACGTTCGCCAATCCCGGGCAGCCTCCCATTCCGGGCGAGCCCATTGTGGAGCGCTACCCGAACCTGCACGGCCGGACGCGGCTGACATGCCGGCTGTGCGGCGAGTGCGACATCGGCTGCAACTACGGCAGCAAGAACACGCTCGATTACACGGCCCTGTCGGCGGCGAAGCGGCTCGGGGCGGACCTTCGCGTGCGGTGCGAGGTGAAGTCCTTCTGGCCCGAGGATGGCGAGTACGTCGTCGAGTACGTGGACCACTCGGAGGCCCGGGAGGGCGAGCGGCCCGAGGTGCCCACGTCCATGTTGCCGCGCACGGTCATCTCGGCGGACAAGCTCGTCCTGGCGGCGGGGACGTTCGGGACCACGTACCTGCTGCTCAAGAACCGCGAGGCGTTCCCGGGGCTCAGCGAGGAGCTCGGCACGCGGTTCTGCGGCAATGGCGACTTGCTGGGGTTCCTCTTCAAGTGCACGGACCGCAGCAAGGGCGCACGGAAGCCGCGCATCCTCGATGGAGGCCACGGCCCGGTCATCACCAGCGCGCTCCACATCCGCGACGCCACCGAGGGCGGCACCGGCCGCGGCTACTACGTCGAGGACGCGGGCTACCCGGAGTTCGTCAACTGGCTCTACGAGAGCGGCGATCAGCTCGCCGTGCTGAGCCGCTTCCTTCGCCTGGGACGCCGGATCGTCAAGGGCTGGCTCGGCCTCAGCCGGGATACGGACGTGAGCGCGGAGATCGCCGAGGTGCTCGGGGACTGCGTGGGCTCGGCCAGCTCGCTGCCACTGCTGGCCATGGGCCGGGACATTCCGGATGGCCGGATGACGCTGAACCGCGACGGGCTGCTGGACGTGGACTGGCGGCTCAAACACTCGTCCAGCTACTTCAAGCGCGTGCGCCAGACCATGGCGGAGATGGCGGACGCGCTCGAGGGAAAGCTGCTCCAGAACCCGCTGAGCTACCTGAGCCGCGTCATCACCGTGCACCCGCTCGGCGGCTGCCCCATGGGCCGTACCGCCACGGAGGGCGTGGTGGACTCGTACGGCGAGGCCTTCAACCACCCAGGCCTCTATGTGGCGGATGGCGCGGTGATGCCGGGCCCCACCGGCCCCAACCCCAGCCTCACCATCGCCGCGCTGGCCGATCGCTTCGCCGAGCACCTCATTGATCGCTCCCGCCGTATCACTCCTTCTCCCTCCCCCAACCAGGAGGCCCCATGGTCTCAACCACCGATGTGATGACCGCCCCAGCGCCCTCGCCAGCTCGGCGGCCCAAGCGTCCGCCGGCAAGGCCGATGGTGTCGTGGCTCGATCCTCTCATGCTCGCCCAGACGGGCGTGCGGGCCGCCATCTCCTCCATCATCGGCAAGCAGGCCGACCGCAGGCTCCTCGATGCACTGGCCGCTCCCAAGGTGGAGCCTTTTGACTTCTCCCTCGACGCCGAGGGCAAGCCTCGGAAGGAGCTCTGGCTCGACTACGTGGCGGATCTGGGCGACGGCTGGGACTCCACCTACGCGGTGGCCCAGACGGTGTCGCGGCCCACCCTCACGCTCCGAGACGAGACAGGCGCCGCCTACGACACGCTCGGCGGAGAGGTGCTCGTGTTCGGCGGGGACGAGGTGTACCCGACCGCGAGCGTGAAGGAGTACCAGGCGCGGACCCTCCAGCCGTGGAGCTCGGCCATGCGCGGACAGCGCCCACCGCCCCACCTGTTCGCCATCCCGGGCAACCATGACTGGTACGACGGGCTCGTCTCGTTCATCCGCCTGTTCTGCCAGGGGCGCAACCCCGATGGGTGGCAGACGCACCAGCGGCGCAGCTACTTCGCCGTGAAGCTGCCGCAAGGGTGGTGGCTGCTCGGCACGGACATGCAGCTCGAGTCGGACCTCGACCAGCCCCAGGTCACCTACTTCCAGGAGATCGCCAAGCGGATACGCGCTGAGGACCGCGTCATCCTCTGTCTGGCCGAGCCCGCGTGGCTGATGGCCCAGGTCCGCCCGCCCGACAGCAGAGCGTACCTGGAGAACAACCTCACCTTCCTCGAGGACGAGGTGCTCGGAAAGAAGATCAGCGTCTTCCTCGCGGGAGATCTCCACCACTACCGGCGCCACGCCAACGACGAGGGGCGGCAGAAGATCATCGCGGGCGGAGGGGGCGCCTTCCTGCACCCGACCCACGTGCCCCGCAAGGAGGTGGCCCTACCGGATGGGTTCACCGCGCGCAAGTGCTTCCCCAGCACCCAGGAGTCCCGGCGGCTGTGCTGGCGCAACCTGGGGCTCGCGGTGAGCAGTCCGCGCTTCGGCGTCCTCACCGGGCTGCTCTACGTGCTGCTGGCCTGGGCGCTCTCGGTGAATATCGGCACGGCGAGCGTGCCGAAGGCCCTGGCGCTCGTGGTGGGCACGGCACTGGCCAGTCCGGGCATCGTGCTCATCTCCGCGCTCGTCATCCTTGGGCTGATCGCCTTCGCGGATGCGCGCTTTGGCCGCTGGCGGTGGGTGGTAGGGGTGCTGCACGGGGTGGTGCACCTGGTGGCGGCGTTCCTGATCGCCTGGGGCGTGGCCCACCTCATGGGCTCGGCCCTGGGCCTGTCGTTCCGCAACCCCGTCAGGGAGCTGCTCGCCGCGGTGCTCATCTTCGCCGGTGGCTTCGTGGCCGGGCCGACGATCATGGGGCTCTACCTGCTCGTGTCGCTCAACGGCTTCGGGACCCACGCGAACGAGGCGTTCTCGTCCCTGTCCATCCCGGACTGGAAGAACTTCCTCCGGCTGCACATCACCCCTGACGGACACCTGTGGCTCTTCCCTATTGGCATCCGCCGGGTGCCTCGCGCCTGGAAGCCCGGAGAGACGGCGCGAGAGCCCGAGTGGGTGGCGGATCCCAAGGACACCCGGGCCACGCCCCCCACGCTCATCGAGCCGCCCATCGTCGTCTGAGTCAGAGGGGCGCCGGTGGCATCAGGTACTCGAGCAAGGTCCAGGCCTTGCTCCAGTCCGGGGCCCGCTGGGCGATCATGTGGTGGAGCCACTGGACGACGGACGGGGGCGGCGGAGCGCCCCGGTTCTCCAGTGCGGCCTTCGCGCTGGTCAGCAGGCGCGGAATGCACGAGGCAGGCGCGCCCCAGGCCTGGAGCAGCCCCTTGTCCCACTGCCCCTGACGGAACAGGGCGTCGATCTCCTCGCAGAAGACCTCGGGCATGCGCTGCCAGAGGATCTTGCGCGTCGGGTGGTCGTGGCCGTCCGGGCGCCCGGCGCGAATCGCCTGCCGGACATGCTCGGGGGGGATCTGCTGCCAGAGCGAGTGCACCGGCTCGAGGCCCCACGGCTCGGACTGCTGGATCCACACCCGGATGAAGGCATCCCAGTGCTCCTGCCCGAAGAACCGGAAGATGTTTTTCTCCACCAGCAGAGAGCGGTAGCGCCTGCCGGCCAACACCTGGACCGCCGACGGCGGCAGGAATTGCCAGAAGATCGCGGCGTGGCCTTCCTCGGGATGGAGGAACTGCGGAAGCTCTGCGGCGCCCGAGGCGAGCCACGCGGACCAGATCTTCCGGGCCCCCAGCTCCCAGTCCACGCCGCGCCGCCGCGCGTACTCCGGCAGCATCGCGCCCAGCGCATGCCAGGAGACGCTCTGGTTCAGCTCGCTCAAGGAGAGGGTGGGTTGCAGGAGCTGCCGGAGCAGGCGCTCGGGCTGGAGCAGCAACGGAATGGCCGCGGAAGGCGTGGCGAGCGGGCCCAACCCCTCCAGCAGCCGGCCGCCCAGGAGCAGCAGCGGCATCAGCCACTGCTCGGGCATGCGCCGCTCGTGCGTGGAGCGATAGGAGGCCATGTACACCAGCCACCGCCGGGCCTCGGCGGAGGGCTTCGTGCACCAGGAGTCCAGCCCGAGATCCGTCCCTGGCGGGAGCTCCTCCGACAGCGCGAGCAGCGCGGCGTACCAGATGCGGTGATCCACCAGCAGGGACTCGCGCATGGGAGTCACCTCGTAGGCGATGCGCGGCCCGGGAAGGCCCGAGGCATCCGGCACGACCAGCGCCCGCTGCAACCGGAGCGCGCTCAGGCGCAGCTCGTCCGGCACGGGCTTGCCCTCGAGCACCACCAGGCCGAGCACGCGGAAGGTAGCCTCCAGCGCGGCGACCCAGGCGGGAGAGCGCACCTCGGGCGCCTGGAGGACGCCGCTCACCAGTGAGAAGTCGCCGTTCCGGCAGCGCTCCAGCAGGCACTCGAAGACCGCCGCCGAGTGCTCGTGGCGCAGCAGCAACTCACCCCAGGCAGTGGGACCCTGCTCGAGCGTCTCGAGAATGCACTGCGCGAGCACCCCCTCCAGAACCCACGAGGGTTGGAAGGCATACTGCTGTGGCTGGCGCTCGCGCAGCAGCTCGAGATCCTTCAGGGTCCTCACCACCCGGAAGGCGTCCGGAGGCAGGCGGCCCCGGAGCTTCTCCAGGCTGGGGCGATCCAGCTTCAGCCCCTTGCGCTCCATCTCCTCCAGCCACTCGAAGTCCGCATCGTCCGGCCGCATGTGCACGAGCGCGTGCCAGGCGTCGAGCGGACGGGCCTCGAACCACGGCAGCTCGCTCTCCAGGAGCAGGCGCCGGCCCAGGTGCTGGAGCCGCTTCCAGAGCGCCTCCTGGGACAGCTCCACGCCCTCCGTCTGCTGAATCCGCATGCGGAGGAAGAGCCGCACCATGTCCGCCGAGCTCCGCACCTTGGCCAGCGGCCCCGTGGCATCCCCTCGCCGGGTGAAGGTGGCGTACAGGCCGATGAGCCCCAGCGCCGTGCCGGGGTTCTCGACCATGGCGAGCACTCCTGGCGTCTCCAGCAACCACCGCTGGCAGGCCTCCACGTCGAACCCGTCAGCCGTGACACGCTCGGCCACCCACTCCACCAGCTCCCGCAGCCACGAGCCGATCTCCGGGCTCTTCACCACGTGCCAGGGCGAGGCAGCTCGCCGGTTCACCGGGCTCTCGGACAGCTCGCGCAGGCCTCGGTGGCCGCGCTCCGCCTCGGGCTCCGGCGCTCGCGGGGGAGCCGCCTCGGAGGCCACACAGATCTTCAGCTCGGGCGGCCACGTGGCCCGGAAGGGAGCGTCCTCCGCGGAGGCCAGCTTGATGAAGACAGCGCCCCGCTCGGGGAACTGGCTCTCGGCCTCGGCCCACGACCGGGCCTGGATGAACACCGCCAGCCCTCGGGCCTCGAGCCACTGGCCCACCAGCGTCCGCCCCGAGCCGATCGGCGCATGCCACCAGAGCGGCCACGTGGAGGGATCGCGCACCTGCGCCGGGATTCCCGGCGGCAGCGGCTCACGCCGGAGATCAATGGAGCGGGTGGGGACATCCCGGAGCTTGATGCGAGAGCCGCTCGGGGGACGCGGAGGTTGGAGCTGCGTGAGCTGGGCGTCGACCTCCTCCCGAGGCATCTCCAGCACCTCCGCGAGCGCCTGACGGGCGCCCGGGCGCTGGTCGAGCCACTCCAGGGCCTCGCCCGCGTCGAACTTCCCCAGGTAGGTCGCGAGCGAGGTCTCCTTGATCCGCTCCGTCCGAGGCCACGACCGGGCCTTCCTCAACAGCTGAGCCAGCTCGACAAAGCTTTGCACGGGTGCCTCCAGCTCCTCCATCCGGTCGCGAATCCAGCCCATGTGGAGCTCCTCCCCGGTGAGCAATATACCCAAGTGTTCGCCAATTGAGAATCAATTGACCCCGGGTTGGGGCCAATCCTGACGCACGCTTCCTGGCGGAGGGCGGATCAGCGTCCGGTCCGTCCAGTGCTTCCGGGGGTTTGGCTCAGAGGGCGGAGCTGTTGATGCCGGCGCGGAAGGCGGCCTTCATGGCCAGGAGGAGCCGGTTGGAGAGCTCCTCGTACACCTGGGCGTCTGGTCCATCGAAGCCCAGATCATTCCACGAGCCCATCCCCCCGAACACATCCGCCGCCATCGCGGCGCTCACGAGCTGGATGGCCGGTACGGGCAACCCGTTGAGCAGGAGCAACTCGAGGACGTCCTCCAGGGGCTGGGGCTCCAGGGACAACCGCAGCAGGCAACGGCGGAAGTGCTTGCTCCAGTACTTCAGGTCCTGCCGCTCGGCGAACCCGCGCACCGCCTCCAGCGCGCTCGCGAGCCGCGCCCGGCAGGAGGTGAGATCCCGCTCGGCCGAGGCGGCTTGCCCCGGGTCCACGGGCACGTACTCAAAGGAGAGGCTCGAGGAGCCCGGCGCGGGGGTGAAGAACGTGTTCCACTTCACCGACTCCTCGGGGTCCGGCTCGTCCCCCTCTCCCACGGGCTCCACGTCGACGCACAGGGGCATGGTGCGCTGGATGATCTCCTGCATGTCATCGAGCGAGCGGGACTCGAGGAAGGCCCGGAGGCTACGCCCCTGGAGCTCGGGTCCCAGCTCACGGGTGAGCGCCTCCTCCCACGCCTTGGCCCGCTTGCGGCTCCGCAGGAAGCCGTAGAGCTGGGGGCCGGTGATCTCATAGAGGCGCGGCCGAACCTCCCCGGGCATGAACCGCTCGACGCGCTGCCCGTGCGTGAAGAGGAGGAGCCCCAGTCCACCGCCTCCCATGAAGCCCTCGCGAATGTGGATGGGCAGCTCCCTCGGCGCCTCCTCCGGGTTCGTCTCCCAGGGGCCGGGGGCGAACCACAGGCGAGCCTCCGGTGAGGCCCGGGCCGCGAGCCACTCCTGGAACGGCAGCCTCCCGCCCCGCTCGTCCACCATCGTCACGCGCGAGTACAGGCGGCTGTCCGCGCGCAGGCCCATGCTCATGAAGTCCTCGATGTCCTCCCAGCGGAGCTCGCGGGGATGGCGCAGCGCTCGGTTGCCGGTGGTGACGAGGAGGGTGGTGCAGACGTCGATGGGGCGCATGGAGACAGGTTAGCCGGAAGGGGCTCTTCCCCGGAGTCCCACCCCGCGGCGACGAGGGCCTCGAAGGAGGGGCCGGTGGCTGTGGCTTCGAGCAACCGGGCTTGGCGATCCAGCTCTCGGATGGCGGACAGCTTCTCGTCATTGCCGAGCTTCGCCGCATCCACCGCCGAGCGCAGCACCTGCAGCGTCGAGTCGTAGACGTCGAGCCTCACCGGGTAGGGGTGCCGATCCTTCCCACCCTGGGCGAAGGAGAAGCGCGCGGGATCCGAGAACCGATAGGGCGCGCCGTGGAGGACCTCTGCCACGCTCGCGAGCGCCACCACGGTCTTCGCCCCCACGCCCGGGGTGAGCAGCAGCTCCGCGAAGTCCTTGGGGCCTCGCTCGGCCGCGGCGGCCAGCGTCCCGTGGAGCCGGCGGAGGATCACATCGTCCCGGCTCACCCCGTGCTGCTTGGACATTCGCAGGTGCGGCAGGGCGAGCTGAGGGGAGGGCTCGGCTTCCCCCTCGCGCAGCTTCCGGAGCGTGCCCAGCACTTGGTCTGGCCCCTCGGTGACGAGTTCCACCTGGGCCTCCCGGGCTCGCCGGGCCCGAGCGTCCGTGAGGTTGACGATGACGCCCTGGGGCAGTCCATCGATTGCCGCGTGAGGCGTATCCACAAAGCTGGTGAGCCCCTCGGAGAGCCAGTGGTAGCGCCGGGCCTCGCGCGTCTCCACGTTCATCCCCTGCTGGACCACCGTCCACGCGCCCTCGTCCGAGACGATGAAGCCATGCATGTAGATCTCGAACCCATCCTGGACCGCCGCGCTGTCCACCTTGGCCGTGAGCCGACTGGCGCGGACGAGGCGCTCGGCCTCCAGCCCGAAGCGGTGGCCCAGGGCCTCGAGCTCGGCGGGAGTGCGGCGGGACTCGGCGCCCTTGCCACCGCAGAGGTGAAGGCCTAGCTCCCGCTCCACCGGCGCCAGCCCGCGCTTGAGCGCGCCGAACACCGTGGTGGTGACACCCGAGGAGTGCCAGTCCATGCCCATCACGCACCCGAGGGCCTGGAACCAGAATGGGTGCGCGAGCCGGCGCAGCACCTCCTGCCGGCCGTAGTGGTACACGAGCGCCTCCACCATCACGCGCCCGAGACGGGCCATGCGCGAGGAGAGCCACGGAGGCACTTTCCCAGAGTGGAGCGGGAGGATGGCACTACCTGTACGGTTCATAGCCGTACATCTAACCCTGTACGGCGTCCCGTGCTGACCCAAGCGGGAGAGAGAGCGAGCTCCCGGCCCGCAGTTCGTACAGTGGGCTACGAAGAAACGAGCGGCAGGGTCCGGCCGTCCGGTCAGGCCCTACCCCAGCATCTCGCCCAGCAGCTTCGCGACGGTCTTCGGGTCCGCCTGGCCATTCGTGGCGCGCATGACCTGGCCCGTGAAGAACCCGGTCAGGCCCTTCTTCCCTCCTCGGTACTCCGCGACCTTCCCCGGGTTCTCATCCATCACGCGCTGGATGGCGGCGCGCAGCTGCCCCTCGTCACTGACGACGCGCAGGCCCTTGCGCTCCACAATGGCCGCCGGTGCCTCACCGGACGCCTGAGCCTCAGCGAGCACCTCCCTGGCGCTGCGCAGGCTGATGCTCCCATTCGCGACGAGGGCCACCAGCGCCGAGAGCGCCTCGACGCTCACTCGGTTGGTGCCCTCACGGATGGAGGAGGCGAGATCATTCACCACCCATGGCGCGAGGCTCGAGAGCTGCTTGTCCGCCACGCTGCCCAGGTATGCGACGAGCTGCGGCTCGCGGGCCAGCATGTATGCATCGTTCTCCGAGACACCCTGCTTGTGGAGGCGTTGGAACACGGCCTCCTGCCCGCTCTCGAGCGTCGGACGTGCCATGGGCGCCGCTGCTGCCGCCTTCTCCCTCTTCTCGGGCCTGGGCTTGCCCTCCGCCTTCGGCTCCAGGGCCTCTGTCTTCTGGGCCCAGGTGTCCCTCAGCGTGATGATGCGGTTGAACACGAGTGCGTCTTCGCGGCTATCCACCGGATCCCGCCAGAAGTACCCGGCACGCTCGAACTGGTAGCGGGCGCTGGCCGGATCACGCGCGACGCTCGGCTCCACCACCCCGCGCGTCACCACCAGGCTGTTCGGGTTCACGAAGCTCATGAAGTCCGTGTTGAGCGGCTTCGAGTCGTCCTCGTGGCCGGGCTGCTCCGGATCGAACTGCTGCGCCTCGCTGTCGGGCTCCGGCACGGTGAACAGCCGGTCGAACAGGCGGAACTCGGCGCTGACGCCACGCGTGGCGCTCACCCATTGAATGACGCCGCCCGCCTTCGCGTCCTCGCCGAGCAGCGTGACGCGCAGTTCGACCGGCTCGCCGTCCGCACCCTTGATGACCTCGTCGCAGCGGATGATCCCCGCGCCGCGCAGCCGCACCGTTCCGCCCGGCGTGAGCCGCTTGAAGCCCTTGGGCGGGTCCGCGCTGAAGTCCTCCTGCTCGATGAAGAGCTCGCGAGTGAGCGGCACCTCCCGCACCGCCTGCTCGGGCGACATGCGCTCCCCGCTCGGCAGCGGCACCCGCCCGTCCGGAATGTCCATCACGATGTCCGCCGGCCAGTATGGGAGGCTCAGCATGCGCTCCCCGCCCAGGTTCTGGATCGTCACCTTCAGCGGGCGCGTCACGGCCATCACCCGGGGGGCGCGGGTGTTCAGATCATCGCGGACCGCGTTCTCGAAGAGCGCGAGATCCACGGTGCGGTTCGTGCGGCTCACGCCGATCTTCGCCGCGAAGGCCCGCACCGCCTCGGGCGTCACGCCGCGCCGGCGCATCGAGCTGATGGTCGGCATGCGCGGATCGTCCCAGCCGCGGACGCTGCCCTCCTTGACCAGGCGGCGCAGCTTGCGCTTGCTGACGACCGTGTACTCCATGCTGCGGCGGCCAAACTCGTACTGACGCGGTGGCGTCCGGCCCGTCTTCTCCACCGGGAACAGGTGGTCCATCAGCCAGTCGTAGATGGCGCGGTTATCCACGAACTCCAGGCTGCACATGCTGTGCGTGATGCCCTCGATGGCGTCACTGATTGGGTGCGCGAAGTCGTACATCGGGTAGATGCACCACGTGTCCCCGGTCCGGTAGTGGGTCGCGTGCAGGATGCGGTACAGCACCGGGTCGCGCAGCTTGAAGTTCGGGCTGGCCAGATCGATCTTCGCGCGCAGGGCGTGCTCGCCGTTCTTGAACTCTCCGGCGCGCATGCGGCGGAACAGGTCCAGGTTCTCCTCGACGCCGCGGTTGCGGTACGGGCTGGGCGTGCCCGGCTGATCCACGGTGCCGCGCAGGCGCGCCATCTCCTCGCCGCTCACGCTCTCCACGTACGCCAAGCCCCTGCGGATGAGCTCCACCGCGTACTCGTACAGTTGCTCGTAGTAGTCCGAGGCGTAGAAGAGGCGCGACGTGTCCCACCCCACCCACTGCATGTCCCGGATGATGCTGTCCGCGTACTCCTGCGTCTCCCCCTCGGGGTTGGTGTCATCCATGCGCAGGTGGCAGACGCCGCCGTAGTCCTGCGCGGTCATGAAGTCCAGGTAGCTGGCGAACGCGTGCCCCAGGTGCGCGTAGCCGTTCGGCTCTGGAGGAAAGCGCGTGACGACACGGGTGTGGCGCCCCGACCGCAGGTCCTCGTCGATCACTTCCGTGATGAAGTTCTGAGGCACCCGGCGCGCATCGGGTGCGGGAATCAGGTCTACTGGCGACTTGCTCATGAGGCCCCTTTATACCGTCCCTGTCGGCATATCGGAGCGAAAGTGAGGAACTGGAGGGGAGCCTGTTTCGGGACGGACTCAGCGAATCACGTCGCGGCGGTCAGCCCTGGCGCTCGGGCAGACCGAGCGCCTTGCGCACCTCCGCCGTGGAGCGGCCCGCCCAGTGACGGCGGTAGTTCTCCATGGTGGCGAGGCTCCGCGTCTCCATCCGGTCCAGGTAGAGCGTGCCCTCCAGGTGATCCACCTCGTGCTGGAGGATGCGCGCGTACCAGCCCCGGGCGGAGATGCTCACCGGTGAGCCCTTCTCATCCAGCGCCTCCACGCGCACGCCGCGGGCCCGGGCCACCAGCGCCGTGTAGCCGCTGACGCTCAGGCAGCCCTCGTGGAACTCCGCGGGCGTCGCATCCTCCACCACCAACCGCGGGTTGATGAGGACGTGGAAGTCCACCGGCTTGCGCTCGCGCGCGGCCAGGTCCTCCGCCGAGAGCCCGGCCTGGTACTCGGGGCGATCCTCCACCACGATGACGCGCAGCCCCACGCCCACCTGGGGCGCCGCCAGCCCCACGCCCGGGGAGTCTCGCATCGTCTCGCGCATCAGCACGATGAGCGACTTCACCTCGGGGCTGGTGATCTCCTCGGGCATCAGCTCCCTGGCCCGCTGCCGCAGCACCGGGTCTCCTGCCTGGACGATCTTGAGCACCATGCCCGGCATCTCAGCGCCTCCGCGTGTATGTGGCCGTCATCATCTCCGTCCCTGCGCCGTAGCTGACCTTGCTCGCGTGTGCAATGGCCGTCATCCGGGCGCCGCCCACGCCGCCAGCCTCACCCATCCCGAGCTGCTCAACTCCCACCTGCTCGAGTTCCTCCGCGCTCACGCGTGAGCGGAGGGAAGCACGAAGGGGAGGGGCCCACCCTTGAGTGGACGCCCTCCCCTGGCCCCAGCCCTCTGCGAGTGCGCGGGGCGTGCTCAGTAGGCCACGCCGATCTTCGCGGCCTGGACCTTCACACTCTTCATGACGTTGGCGTCGAAGCTGTCCGCCTTCTCCGCCACGTTCTTCGCGCGCCACTCGTCACGTTCCGACGCAAGCTTCGCCGCCTTCACCTCCAGCGCCTTGCGATCCTCGGCGAGCTGCTTCACCTTCGCCGCCTGCTCCTCCTTCTTCAGGCCCTGCAGCTCCGCCGGCAGCTCCGTGGCCTTCACTCCGGCCAGCGCCTCGGGCTTCTCCACCAGATCCACCGCCCCGCCCACCGCCACTGGGGCGCTGCTCGCGGCCGGAGCCGCCATGCCGCTCCCTGCGGACCGCGCCTTCTTCATGTAGCTGATGCGCTCGGCGGCGGCCTCGGGCGCCAGCGTGGCCATCTGCGTCGCCCGGCCCCGGTTCTCCGCCTGCACCGCCGCCGTGCCCGTGTAGAGCGTCTTCTTCGCGATCTCCGCGTTCACCTTCGCCAGCTCCGCGTCATACGGAGTGGCCACCGCCACCATCCCGCCCGTCTGGCCGATCGTGTCGAACGTCCCGTCCGTCAGCTTCGACGCGAACTTCCACGCCGTCGCCGTCTCCTCGTCCCCGCCGCAGCGCACCGTGTTCACCACGATGTGGTGCTCACTCGCCTGCTTCGCCCAGGTCTTGAAGTCCCACTGAGGCTCGCGTTGCGCCGGCGGCGCGTCGCCCACCAGGAAGATGACCTTCATCGTCTCGCGGTTGTCGCTCCAGGACATCTTCGACACCGCCTCGCCGAGCCCGCGGCCCACGTGCTCGGGCGTGTCCCCACCTCCATCCGCGCGGAACTGGCGCAGGTGGGTGAACACCGTGTCCAGGTCCTCACTCAAGTCGTAGCGCTTCGTCACGTACTCGTCGCCCACGTCCCGGTAGGCCACCAACCCCACCTTCAACCGCGGCGTCGGCTTACCCGTGGCGATGCGCGAGGCGATGGAGAAGATCTTCTGCTTGGCACCCTCGATCAGTCCGCTCATCGAGCCCGTGGTGTCCAGCACGAAGACCACCTCGATTTGCGGCCGGGACTCCTTCTGCGCGGCCTCCTGTGAGGGCTTCTCCTGGGCCGGCTGCTCCTGCTTGGGAGCGCTCGGGGGAGTGGGGGCCTCGGCGAAGGCCAGGGGAGCAGCGAGCGTAACGGTGGCGAGCGCAGCGGCCAGCACAGGCCGCGTGAGGAACTTCAGGGACATGGAAGGCTCCAGGGGCGGAAAAGAGAGGTGATTTCGCGCGCGTGTTCCCCTGTAACGGGCCATGCCGCGAAAAAGATCTGTCGAGGTGATTTTCCGCTCGAACCTCCGAGGGACTCAGGCACTCTGCGCGACGTGGAGACAAGGGCCTCCAGCGCGACCTTTTCTGGTAGGAGCCGCCTGGCCGACGTAGGGTGTCAGTCCCGATAGGTGCATCGATGCTTGGCAGCATCACCATCCGAGGCTTCAAATCCATTGTCGAAGCCGAGATCGAACTCGGACGCTTGAACGTCTTCATTGGAGCCAACGGCTCTGGGAAGAGCGTCGTGCTGGAAGCCATCGGCGTACTCGGAGCAGCCGCAGACGGTCGGGTAGACGATGCCTCTCTGTTGCGCCGTGGCGTCCGCCCGGGTGTCCCGGCGCTGTACAAGAACGCCTTCGCCCACCACGACATCCCACGCGTCATCACCTTCAACGCGCGCTCCAACGAGGCGGTCCCTGTTGTCTACGACGTCTCGCTCGACAATCCGATTGAGCACGGGGGCACTCCTTGGCGCTTCACCCACGAGTTGCTGGCCGTGGGCACCGGGAAGCGAACACGCAAGTACGTGTCGCGAGGTCCCGGCGGAGCCAAGCTCTGGGGGGCTCGGGGCAAGACCCAGTCTTTCAAGCCCAAGGACCCCACTCGAAGCGTCGCGGATACTCCCAACCCTCTCGGGGAGCCACCGGATGCGGTCCGCCGGTTCATGGATCGCCTCATGAACTACGCGATCTACGATCCGCAGACGCCCATCCTCCGCGGCATCGTCACCGAAGAGAATCCCCTCCACCCGCTGGGCCTGGGGGGAGGCCGCCTCACCGACGCCCTGTTCAGCCTGCTCATGGGTGAGTCCCCTGGGATCGATGCCGTGCAGGCGGCCTTCCACAACCTCATTGGATGGGCTCAGGACGTCAACCTCGGATGGACCCAGGACGTCAACCTCGGGGCAGTTCTTCCTCCTGCAACGCCGCAGCCGAAGCTTCTCGTTCACTTTGTAGACCGGTTCATGAGAAAGGGCCGCAATACTCTCTCAGCGAATGATGCGAGCGAGGGCGCGCTGTATGTGCTGTTCGCGCTCATTCTGCTCCACCATGAGCTGGCACCTCGTACCTTTGCCATAGAGAACATCGACCACGCGCTCCATCCCCGCCTCGCCAGGAAGCTCGTCGAGGTCATCTCTTCCCAGCTCAAGGAGCATGACCGGCAGGTTCTCTTGACGACGCACAACCCGCTCGTGCTGGATGCCTTGGATCTGCGTGACGATGACGTGCGCCTCTTCACTGTTGATCGCGACAAGCACGGCCCTACCGTTATCCGCCGACTTGCCTTCACAGAGGCGCTCAGGAAGGCGCAGGAGTCCGGTCTGACGCTCTCGCAGATGTGGACGCGTGGCCTCATCGGAGCGGTGCCGAACATCCTCTGAGGTCGCCATGCGCGTGGGCATCATCTGCGAGGGCTCAACGGACTTCGCCGTCATCGAGGCGCTGGCACTCGACCTGCTCCCTGCGGACGAGTGTGTCCAACTCCATCCCGACTTCGACAGGCTCCGGTCCACGGGAGACCCAGCCCATGCTCCGGGCTGGCAGGGCGTCAGAACCTTCCTGCAGACCTCGGGCCCTGCCCTGGCCCTCCCCGTCTATGACGTCATCGTGATCCAAATCGATGCCAGCATCCGCAAGCTCAAGGAGCTGCGTCTTCCCCGCACTGACGACGTCGGGCCCGTGTCGCTTGAGCCCCTCTACGAACACGTCGCGAGTTGGGCTACTGGAGGGCTCCCAGCGAGCGCTGTCATCACGCTCCCTCGCGAAGAACTCGAAGCCTGGCTCGTCGCGGCGAACACGAATGTGAAAGACGTTGAGGCGCTCGAAGATCCGGCGGGTGAGCTCGTTTCCCATGGCCTCATCGGCATCAGGAAGAACAAGCCCGACAAAGATGCCCAGATCTATCGGAAGCTGGTGGTTCCGCTCGTGAGGCTTGCCCGCGACCCGAAGAAGGTCCGGAAGGTCCCGGAACTCGAACGGTTCGTTGGCAAGCTCCGTATCCGAGCGCGAGAAGTCCGCAGCGAGAAGTGACGCGGGAGGCCCAGAGAGCCCCCCGCGCGATGAATCACGCCAGGTCGAAGAGCAGCGCTTCCACCGGCTCGTTCGCCGTGAGCACCAGGGTGCTCTCGTTCGAGACGGCGGCCCCGTCCCCAGCCTTGAGCGCCACGCCGTTCAGCGTGGCCGAGCCCCGCGCGAGCTGCACCCACGCGTGCCGTCCCGGCGTCAGCGTGTACTCGGCCTTCTCTCCCTTGCCGAGCAACGCGCTGTGCAGCGTCACATCCTGGTGCACCGTGACCGAGCCTTCACGCCCGTCCGGCGAGGCCACCACCCGGAACTGGCCCTGGCGCTCCTTCTCGGAGAACGCCTTCTGCTCGTAGCTCGGCTCCAGGCCGCGCCGCTCGGGGAGGATCCAGATCTGCAGCAGGTGCAGCTCCTGATCGAAGCGGTTCGTCTCACTGTGCAGCACTCCCGTGCCCGCACTCATCCGCTGCACCTCGCCGGGCCGGATGACATCATGGGTGCCCATGCTGTCCTTGTGCTCCACCTGCCCGCCCAGCACGTAGGTGATGATCTCCATGTCCCGGTGCGGGTGCGTGCCAAACCCCATGCGCGGCGCCACGCGGTCCTCGTTGATGACGCGCAGGCTGCGGAAGCCCATGTGGTCCAGATCGTAGTAATCCGCGAACGAGAACGAGTGGTACGTGTCGAGCCACCCGTGGTTGGCGTGGCCGCGAGCTTCAGCGGGTCGAAGGGTGATCATGGTGTACTCCTTTCTGTTACCTGACTGAGATGCCTTCACTGCTTCTGGCGTTGCGGGCCTTGGCAGGCTCAGGCATATCGCCAGGTACGAGAGCAAGCTCTCTGCCACCCCTCAACCCTTTGTAATCATTTACAAATCTGCCCGGGGACAGGGCTATACTCTCATCTTGAGAGCCAGAACTCATCCAGAATGAGAGCCCTATGCCCTCCAGGCAAGCAAGGAGGGCCCCGGGTGGAGTGCATCGAAAGTGTCCCGACCGGGTTCATCACGAACGGGGCCTGCCCTGGAGGGCCATGCCCCGCAGGGCCAGTCTCATTGCAGCATTGAACAGCAGAGCGCCATCCCAGGCGCGGGGGGATTCATGAAGACGAAGGCGTATCAACTCGTGGAGTGGCAACAACCACCGGAGCTGCGCGAGGTGGACGTTCGCGAGCCCGGTCCAGGCGAGGTGCTCCTCAAGGTCGGAGGCGCCGGGGCTTGCCACTCGGACCTGACCATCATGGGGATGCCGCCCGGCTTCATGCCCTACACGCTGCCCTTCACGCTCGGCCATGAAGCGGCGGGGTGGGTGGAAGCGGTGGGCGCCGGCGTTACGGGCTTCGAGCGAGGGCAGCCCGTGCTCGTCTATGGCCCATGGGGCTGCGGGCGGTGCAAGCCGTGCCGGCAGGGAGGAGAGAACCACTGCGAGCGAGTGATCGAGCTGCGCTCGCACGGTGGCGGGCTGGGGCGGGACGGGAGCATGGCCCACTACCTGCTCGTGCCGTCATCGCGGCTGCTGGTGCCGCTGGGCTCGCTGGATCCCCGAGACTGGGCGCCCTTGGTGGATGCGGCCCTGACGCCGTACCACGCCATCAAGCGAGCCCTGCCGCTGTTGGTGCCGGGCTCGACGGCGGTGGTCATCGGCGTGGGGGGGCTGGGACAGATGGCGGTGCAGTTGCTGCGCGCGTTGAGCCCCGCGCGGATCATCGCGGTGGATACCTCGGCGGACAAGCTGGCACGAGCGAAGGAGCTCGGCGCGGATGACGTCGTGCGCACCGATGAGCGAGCGGCGGAGCACATCCGCCAGCTGACGCACGGTCTGGGCGCGGAGCTGGTGCTGGACATTGTAGGGGTGGACTCGACGCTGAAGCTGGCGGCGGGGGTGGCCCGGGCGCGCGGACAGCTCACGCTGATTGGGCTTGGAGGCGGCGTGCTGCCCTTCCACTTCTTTGGCGTCCCCACGGAGTGCCAGGTGGTGGCCCCGTACTGGGGGACGATCCCCGAGCTGATGGAGGTGCTGGAGCTGGCCCAGGCGGGGCGCCTTCGTATGACGGTAGAGCGCTTCCCTCTGGAGCAGGTGGACGAGGCCTACAGGCGCATGCGCGAGGGGACGCTGAAAGGGCGAGCCATCATCACGCCTCACGGGTGAGCGGGGCCGAGGGGCCAGGAGCAAGCCCAATTGCTTCTGGCATATCCTCCACGCGCCCAGGAGACAGACTCCCGGGCACTTGGCCCCTTGGAGTTCCCGCACATGAGTACCCCCAGCAACGCCTCCCTGTACGATCGACTGGGTGGCGTCTACGCCATTGCCGCCGTGGTGGACACGTTCATCGAACGCATCATGGTGGACCCTGTCCTGAACGCGAACCCGCTGGTGGACGAGGCGCACCACCGCGTGCCGAAGGCGGGTTTCAAGTACCTGGTCACGGAGATGGTGTGCATGGCCACGGGCGGTCCGCAGCGGTACACGGGCAAGGGGATGAAGGAGTCGCACCAGCACCTGAAAATCACCCCAGCCGAGTGGGACGTATTCGCCGGTCACTTCAAGGCGGTGCTGGACCAGTACAAGGTGCCCGCGGCCGAGCAGAAGGAGCTGTTCGAGATCGTCGGCACTACGCGAGGGGACATCGTGGTGGAGAGAGCCCCCGCCTCCCGCAAGGCCAGCTGAGTGGGTGAAATGAAAACGGCAGGGAGGGCGCCTGAGCTGAACACCCTCCCCGCCGGGAGCCGTGCCATCGTGGGCCTCGCCCCTGCCCTACGGACTGTCTCACCGGTGCGCAGCGCCTCCTCAAAGGCTAGGGTGGAGCCCGCCATGAGCATCTCCCCCACCCGCCGACAGGCCGCACTGGCAGCCCTGGCGCTCGACGACGAGGCGCTGCTGAAGGCCTGCGAAGTGGAGTACTTCATCGCCTCCGGCCCGGGCGGCCAGCACCGCAACAAGACCGAGAGCGGCGTGCGCCTCACCCACCCGCCCACCGAGCTGTCCGTCTCCGCCACCGAGCGCCGCAGCCAGATTCAGAACAAGGGCGTGGCCCTGGAGCGGCTGCGCGAGGGCCTCAAGGCCCTCACCTTCGTGCCCAAGGTGCGCCGCGCCACCAAGCCCTCGAAGGGCTCGCAGAAGCGGCGCCTGGAGGGCAAGAAGCGCACCGGTGAGAAGAAGGCCCTGCGCGGCAAGAAGGACCTCTGGTGAGCCGCCGCCCGGCGAGGGATGTTCTCCGCCCGGAGGTTTCCCCCATGCCTACCCTGGAAGACGCCATCGCCCTCGCCGTGGAGGCCCACCGGGGCCAACGCGACAAGGCCGGGCAGACCTACATCCTCCACCCCCTGCGCGTCATGATGCGCCTGGACACGGACGCCGAGCGGATGGCCGCCATCCTCCATGACGTGGTGGAGGACACGCCCTACACCCTCGAGCGCCTGCGCGAGCTGGGCTACCCGGAGGAGGTGCTCGGCGCCCTGGACTGCCTGACCAAGCGCGACGGCGAGACGTACGAGGCCTTCATCGAGCGCGTCCGCCCCCACCCTCTGGCACGGCGCGTAAAGCTGGCGGACCTGGAGGACAACATGGACATCCGCCGGCTGCCCACGGTGGGACCCAAGGAGGCCGAGCGCCTGGCCCGCTACCGCGCCGCCTGGACCCGGCTCAAGCAGGCCTGAGCGCCCAAAGCGCCCCCGCAGCCCCTTCCCAGGCCTCGGGCCTCAACACCGCTCTTGTCCTTCGGCCCGAGCACGGCTAACTCGCTGGCCCGACTTGGAGCAAGGGAGAGCGCCATGCAGGTCGTCAGTGTGAAGAAGGCCCTCGCGGGCTCGGTGCCCGCGGGCTCGAAGGTGGAGATCCGCGGCTGGGTGCGCACGCGCCGCGACTCGAAGGCCGGCATCAGCTTCGTCAACGTCAGCGATGGCTCGGTCTTCGATCCCATTCAGGTGGTCGCGCCCAACTCGCTGCCCAACTACGAGAAGGAGATCCTCCACCTCACCGCCGGAGCCTCCGTCATCGCCCGCGGCACGCTCGTGCAGTCCCAGGGCAAGGGCCAGGCCTTTGAGATCCAGGCGGACGAGGTGCAGGTGCTCGGGCTGGTAGATGATCCTGAGACGTACCCCATCCAACCCAAGCAGCACACGCTGGAGTTCCTCCGCGAGGTGGCCCACCTGCGCGTGCGCACCAACACCTTCGGTGCCATCACCCGTGTGCGGCACTCGGCGATGCAGGCCATCCACCGCTTCTTCCACGAGGAGGGCTTCTTCTGGGTGAACACCCCCATCATCACCGCCAGCGACGCCGAGGGCGCCGGGCAGATGTTCCGCGTCTCCACGCTGGACGTCGTCAACCCGCCGCGCACCCAGGAGGGGAAGATCGACTGGCACCAGGACTTCTTCGGCAAGGAGGCCTACCTCACCGTCTCCGGCCAGCTCAACGTGGAGGCCTACTGCCTGGCCATGTCCAAGGTGTACACGTTCGGGCCCACCTTCCGAGCGGAGAACTCGAACACCACGCGCCACCTGGCCGAGTTCTGGATGATCGAGCCGGAGATCGCCTTCGCCAACCTCAACGACGACGCGGACCTGGCCGAGCGCTTCCTCAAGTCTGTCTTCAAGGCCGTGCTCAACGAGTGCGGCCCGGACATGAAGTTCTTCGAGGAGCGCGTGCAGAAGGGCGTCACCGAGCGCCTGGAGAAGTTCATCAACTCCAGCTTCGAGCGCATCGACTACACGAAGGCCATCGAAATCCTCAAGGGCGCCAAGAACAAGAAGTGGGACTACGCGCCCGAGTGGGGCAATGACTTGCAGACCGAGCACGAGCGCTACCTCACCGAGGAGCACGTGGGCCGGCCCGTGGTGGTGATGAACTACCCGGAGAAGATCAAGGCCTTCTACATGCGCATCAACGAGGACGGCAAAACCGTGGCGGCCATGGACGTGCTGGCCCCGGGCATTGGTGAAATCATCGGCGGCAGCCAGCGCGAGGAGCGCCTGGACGTGCTGGACAAGCGCATGGCGCAGTTCGGCCTCAAGCCCGAGCACTACCAGTGGTACCGCGATTTGCGCCGCTACGGCACGGTGCCGCACGCGGGCTTCGGGCTCGGGTTCGAGCGGCTCATCGTCTACATCTGCGGGCTGCAGAACATCCGCGACGCAATCCCCTACCCGCGCGTCCCGGGCTGGGCGCAGTTCTGAGTCCCCCTGCGGATGGCGGGGTGTAGTATCCCCCACGCTGGAGCTGGAATTCCGCTCCGAGCGCGTGGGGGGAGATGTGGCTCGCGACCATCGGCTTGTCTTCGAATTGCAGGCAGGCCCCTTCGCGGTGGCAGACCTCGTGGCCACCCGGCTGGCTGGCGACGAGGCGCTCTCCGAGCTCTTCGATTTCCAGATCGACTTCTTCCCTCGCTCCCAGGAGCCGCTGGACACCCGAGAGCTGCTCGGCACACAGGCGGCGTTCTCGGTGCGAACCCCGGAGGGCGCCGAGCGCTTCGTCCATGGGTGGGTGGAGGAGGTGGCGGATCTCGGCGCGAGGCATGGCCGGCCCGAGTACCGCGCCCGGCTCACCCCCAACCTGAGGCAACTCCACCACATCCGCCGCAGCCGCATCTTCCAGAGCCTCTCCGTTCCGGACATCGTCGCGAAGGTGCTGAAGGCGGGGCACGTGGATCACCGCCTGGCGCTCTCGGGCAGCTACCCCCAGCGTGAGTACTGCGTACAGTACCGCGAGTCGGATCTCGACTTCGTTCGCCGGCTGCTCGAGTCCGAGGGCATCTTCTTCTTCTTCGAGCACGGGCCCGACTCGCACGTGATGGTGCTGGGAGACTCGGCCAGCGCGCACGAGCCGCTCACCGGTGAGTCCACCCTGCTCTTCCGCGCGGAGACGGGCCAGGCGCCCACCGTGGGCGAGCACATCACCCGGGTGGCACGCACGCACCGGCTGCTGCCAGGGAAGGTGGCGCTCCGGGACTTCGACTTCGAGCGCCCCACGATGGACCTCACCACCCAGGCCACCGAGAGCCAGGGGGTCCAGTCGTTGGAGATCTACGACTATCCCGGCGACTACGCGCAGCCCGGCGAGGGCAAGCGGCTGAGCAAGGTACGCCTGGAGGAGCTGCGCTTCGGTGTGCGGACGTTGGCCTGCGCGGGGACGTGCCACCGGCTGCTGCCGGGCGCCACCTTCTCGCTGGCGGAGCACCCCACCGCGGAGCTCAACGGTGAGCTTCTGGTGATTCGCGTGCGCCACCAGGGTCAGCGCCAGGAGATCCTTGGAGACGTGGAGGCAGTCGAAGGCTCCTACCACAATGAGTTCGAGACGCTGCCAGCGGGTGCTCCCTACCGGCCCCGCCGCGACACGCCTCGGCCCGTCATTGCTGGCATCCAGACGGCCACGGTGGTGGGACCCGCGGGCGAGGAGCTGCAGCCGGACTCGCACCACCGCATCAAGGTCCAATTCCACTGGGACCGCGAAGGGCAGCGCAACGAGCACAGCTCATGCTGGGTGCGCGTGGGGCAGTCCTGGGCAGGCGAGGGCTGGGGAGCGAGCTTCATTCCGCGCGTAGGACAGGAGGTCATCGTCCGCTTCCTGGAGGGCAACCCGGACCGGCCGCTGGTGGTGGGCGCCGTCTACAACGGGAGCAACCCGCCGCCGGTGCCCCTGCCGGGCGAGAAGACGAAGAGTACCCAGCGCACGGACTCCACCCCGGGAGGCGGAGGCTTCAACGAGGTGAGCATCGAGGACGCCGCGGGCCAGGAGGAGGTCTACCTCCACGCCCAGAAGGACAAGAACCTCGAGACGCTCAACGACAAGACCCAGATCATCCGTGGGAACGAGACCCTCCTGGTGGAGAAGGACCGCTCCCGGCAGGTGAACGGCAACCAGGTGCTCGCGGTAAAGCTGGAGGACGAGTCCACCATCGAGGGCAGCCAGTCCCTGACGGTGACGGGCAACCGCGACACGCGCGTCAAGGAGAGCCACTCCGAGGAGGTGGAGGGCCACCAGAACATCACCGTGGCCATGGCCCACACCCTGAATGTGAAGGAGGCCGTCGCGGTCAACGTGGGCGCGGCGGCGGCGCTCACCATTGGAGCCGCCTACTCGGTGAACGTGGCCCTGGCCTTCAACAAGGCGGTGGGCGGCGCCCGGCTGGAGCAGATCGCCGGCCTGAAGAGCGAGGACGTGGGGGCCGAGCGCACGGAGACCATTGGCGGCAACCGCAGCAGCGACGTGCTCGGCGAGGTGGAGGAGGTGGTGAAGGGCAAGCTGCTCCAGGAGGCCGGCCAGGACCGCAAGGACGAGTCCGGCCGCCACACCTTCACTGAGGTGACGCAGGAGACGGCCTTTGGCGCGAAGGACATGAAGTTCAAGGCGGACGAGGCCGCCGTCGTCGTGGGCGGCGAGCTGGCGCTGCTCATCGACAAGTCCGGGACGGTGAAGCTCTGGGCCAAGGAGCTCACCGTCGACGGCTCGCAGATCAAGCTCAAGGGCAGCTCCATCGACAAGAAGTCCGGCGGCAGTGGCCAGAGCAAGTCCTTCCAGGAGGTGCTGGATCCCTCCGTGGCGGAGGAGAAAAAAACCTATACCCCCGCGAAAAAGGGTCCGCTCTCGCCTGCGGACGCCGAGGCCTTCAAAGACGGCCACTACACGGAGAAGGTGCTCCTCAAGGACGTGCAGGTAGAGCGCCTCCACGGTGGAGGCGCCTTCCCCCAGGGCCGCTGGGTCACCGGCGGCTCACGGCCGCTCGGGCTCGAAGGGAAGATCCGCATGGCGCTGCGCCCGGAGTGGGGAAACGCCGCTTCCCAGTCCAGCACCCTCACCCTCAAGGCTGGAACCAAGGTCTACGAGGGCATCGTCGCGGGCCAGGGCACGGGCTACGCCGGAGGCGCGACGCAGATCCTCATCGACGTGCCCGAGGCCATTCTCGAAAAAGGAGGCGCCGCGACGGGCGCTTACCTCAAGACCATGGTGTTTCTCTAGATAAGGCGGACAGTCATGGGATTGCTTCCCAAACGCTCCATCCTTGCCAAGCTGCACTCGGGCAAGCAGTTCGAGTCCCTCGATGAGCATCAGGAGTTCCAGCTAAGACTGGCAGCTGAGTTGGAAAAAGGCTCCGTCGAACGCATTCCCGTAGGGAAACTCTTCTCTTACGTTACTCCCGAGGAATGGTACCGCGAGAAGGACTCTGGAATCGTCTACCGCTATATCCCCCCTGAGTTCCCCCTCAAGGGGCATTGGTTGCGCGTGAAAGATCCCGAGGAGCGCTCGTACTTCGGACAACTCCACCATGGAGATCGCCCCACTCCTGAGGAATACACCGCCCTCAGTGCCAAGCTGGAAGAACTCTGGCTTCGTGGAGAGGTGGAACGCGCTCCAGACGTGGACACGCCCGTCAAGGGCGTTCTGATCTACCACCACCCTCCCTCGGACGAGACCTTCGAATTGCAGCCTCCGGACAGAGCCACGAAGTGCGGCACGTGGCGAAAGATCTTCCGCTCTCACCAGGACGGCAGCTGGCCCGGAGAGCTGAAGCGAGACATTCCCCCGGCCCGGCGCGGGGCCTGAGCAGCAAAGGAGACGAACCATGGCGATTGCCACTGCGCCGCTGGCGGCGAACCAGGCGGAGTTCGAGTTCGAGTGCGGCCCCCACCCCGCCGGCGAGCTGGCCGTGCTCGGCTTCACGGTGGAGGAGTCACTCTCGGCGCTCTACCAGGCGGAGATCGATCTGGTGCCCGGTCCGGACATCGAGGTGGACGGCGCGGAGCTGCTCGGACAGAACGCGCTGCTCACGATGCAGCTCGGGGACGGCTCGGCGCGCTTCGTCCACGGCATCATCGGCCACGTGCGGTGCTGGGACGAGGGCACGGGCCCCGAGCGCAAGCGCTGCCAGGTGCGCGTGGTGCCCAAGCTGTGGACCCAGCGCCACGTGCGCCGCAGCCGCATCTTCCAGGAGATGACCACGCCGGACATCGTGAAGAAGCTCCTCGGTGAGGCGGGCGTGGAGCACCGGCTGGCGCTCTCGGGCAGCTATCCCAAGCGCGAGTACTGCGTGCAGTACCGCGAGTCCAACCTGGACTTCATCTCCCGGCTGCTCGAGGAGGAGGGCATCCTCTACTTCTTCGAGCACGAGCAGGGCACCCACACGCTGGTGTTGGGGGACTCGCCCTCCGCGCACGAGCCGCTCACCGGTGAGCCCCGGCTGGTCTTCCGGGACAAGAGCCAGATGGTGGCGGCCTCGGAGGCCGTGAACGAGTTCGCCGCGCACCTCGCGGTGCAACCCGGCGCCGTCATGTTGCGCGACTACAACTTCCTGCGGCCCACGAGCGACTTGAGCGCGGACGCCTCGGCGGACGGCGCCGACGCGGTGCTGGAGGTGTACGACTACCCCGGGCGCTATGACGACGTGGGCGCCGGGCGCAACTACTCGAAGATCCGCCTGGAGGAGCTGCGCGCCCGGGCGGAGACGGCCGCGGGCTCGAGCGTCTCCCGCAGGCTGACGCCGGGCTACACGTTCGAGCTGGCCGAGCACCCGACGGGCGCCTACGACGGCGAGTACCTGGTGGTGTCCATCACCCACCGGGGTTCCCAGCCGGAGGTGCTGCCGGGCACCCAGGTCCGGCGCTCCGGGGAGCAGCCCGAGGCCTACCGCAACCACTTCACCTGTCTGCGCAAGGCGGTGCCCTTCCGGCCCGAGCGGAGGACCGCGCGCCCCTGGCTGCCGGGACCGCAGACGGCGGTGGTGGTGGGCCCGGCCGGCGAGGAGATCCACACCGACGAGCACGGCCGCATCAAGGTGCAGTTCCACTGGGACCGGGAGGGCAAGGGAGACGACAAGAGCTCGTGCTGGATCCGGGTGAGCCAGGCGTGGGCGGGGCCGGGCTGGGGCGCGCTGTACCTGCCACGCATCGGCCAGGAGGTGGTGGTGGAGTTCCTGGAGGGGGATCCGGACCGGCCGCTGGTGACGGGCAGCGTGTACAACGGGCACCACCCACCGCCGTTGGAGCTTCCCGGTGAGAAGACGAAGAGCACGCTGCGCTCGAACTCGAGCCCCGGCGGTGGAGGCTTCAACGAGCTGCGCTTCGAGGATGCGGCGGGCTCGGAGGAGGTGTTCTTCCACGCGCAGAAGGACTTCAACATCGTCGTGGAGAACGACAAGGCCCAGCAGGTGGGCGGCAACGAGAAGCTGCTGGTGGAGAAGGACCGGAGCCGGGAGGTGCACGGCAACCAATCCCTGCAGGTGAAGAAGGACGACTCCTCGGTCATCGGCGGCAACCAGTCCTTGGACGTGACGAAGAACCGCTCGACGACAGTGGGGGGCAACCACACCGAGTCGGTGGGGGGCAACCAGTCCGTCACGGTGGGCGGAGCGCAGAGCGTGTCGGTGGCGCTGGCCTCGGCGGAGAACATCGGTCTGGGCAAGGCGGTGAACATTGGCGGCGGCTACGCGGTGACGGTGGGCGGCGCGATGAACGAGCTGGTGGGCGGGCTGAAGTCCGAGCAGGTGGGCGGCGCGAAGGTGGAGCTGGTGGGCGCCAAGAAGTCCGAGACGGTGAAGGGCAACCGCACCTTGAGCGTGGGCGGGGACTACTCGGAGACGGTGAAGAAGAAGCGCAACCTGAAGGTGGATCAGGATCACCTGCTCAACGTGGGGGGCAAGTACCAGGTGCTCGCCAAGGAGAGCTACGCCATCCAAGGCAAGGAGCTGGTGCTGTCGGCGGAGAACTCGTTCACGCTCCAGGTGGGCAGTGCCACCATCCAGGTGAAGAAGGACGGCAAGGTCGTCATCAAGGGCGGGAAGATTGAAGTCACCGCGTCGGGTGACATGGTGCTGAAGGCCTCGAAGATCGAAGAGAACTGAGATGACAGCCAAGAACACGCAGACGAGGACCCACTCCGAGCCTCAGGAGCGGCAAGAGTCGAGCTCGGAGCCTCTGCTGGGATCCCGCGTAGGGTGGCTCACTCCAAGCCCACCGGGCTCTCTCCTCGTGGACTTCGAAGGCAACCGTCTCGGGCCCCTGCCCGCGCGGACCACGGTGCCCTTGACGCCTGAGCAACTCCGGCACGCCATCGCTTCCAGGCAAGGCGTGGTGCTCATGTTCGAGAATGGAGATCCTTCCCTGCCCCTCATCATGGGGTTGGTGCAGGCGATAAGCGCGACCCCCCTCGTGGATGCCATCCTCGAGAACCTGCCTGCCCCAGCCCCCATGGAGGCGACGGTCGACGGCAAGCCGCGAGTCGTCGAGCTCGAGGCTCAGGACGAGCTCGTCCTGCGCTGCGGCCAGGCCTCCATCACCTTGCGGCGCAACGGGAAGATCCTCATCCGCGGCGTCCAGGTGGAGACCCGCGCCTCGGGGACGAACCGAATCAAGGGTGGCTCGGTGCAGATCAACTAGCGGTGGCTCGCCGTACACCATGCCGAACCTCGAGAACCTCACCCGCTTCCACGCCGTGGACCTGCCCTCCATGAACAAGGAGGGCGAGGAGTTGCTGGTCATCTGCGTGGCCGGCCGCTTCGACTTGCCCCCAGCGGGCCGCCCCTCGAATGAGCCGCCCAAGCCCAGTGACGAGCAGCGTCCTCCCGTGATGGAGGACGTCTACTGGGGCGAGCCTGGAGCCTCCAGCCTGCGCTACGAGGGGCAGACTGCGTATACGCGGCCGGGAACAGACATCTATGTCCTGGGTCAGGCCTGGGCCCCGGGAGGCAAGCCCGTGCCAGAGATGCTCGCGGCCGTGAAGGTGGGCCCCTGTCAGAAGGGCATTCGCGTGTTCGGAACCCGCGTGTGGTACCGGGGCGCATTGGGGCTCAAGGCCTCGGCGCCGAGGCCCTTCGAGTCCATGCCCCTGCGCTACGAGCGCAGCTTCGGCGGAGTGGCTGCGGCCACGGGCAAGGAGCCTCCCGCCTACGAGCCGCGCAATCCCGTGGGAATAGGCCTGTATGGCTCAGCGAAGGAAGCCATCGAGCAGCCGTTGCCCAACTTGGAGGATCCGCTCCACCTGCTGAGCAGCCCGACGGATCGTCCCTCTCCCTCAGGCTTCGGCCCAATCGCGAGGAGTTGGCAGCCGCGCCTCGGCTTCGCCGGCACGTATGATGAGGCATGGGTGGAGAAACGCGCTCCCTTGTGGCCTCGCGATTTTGATCTGCGCTTCTTCCACGCCGCATCGCCGGGGCTCATCGCCGCACCGGGACTGAAGGGGGGAGAGCCTGTGGTGCTTGCGGGATTCTCGCCGGACGGGCAGTTTGCCTTCCGGCTCCCGCGCCACCGGTTGATGGTGAAGAGCCTCTTCCGTCACCGGGTCGACCGGCGAGAGCTGGCCCTGGACGCAGTGCAGTTCGAACCCGACGAGAAAGCCCTCACGATCATCTGGCGCGCGGCCATTCCGGCTCACAGGGAGTTGGCCCAGCACGAGTACAGCCTCGTCCGGGAGTTGGAACACTGGGAGGAGTTGTCTTCATGAACGCGCGCCGGCGGGGAGCGGACGCGATGGCCATCATCGGGTTGGGGCTGTGCACCCCGCTCGGGCTGACTGCTCGCGCCACTCAGGTCGAGATGGCGGCGGGGACGGTCCGCTTCTTCGAGACGGAGGTGCTGGACAGCGCGGGAGAGCCCATCCGTGCTTCGGTGCTGCCCCTGCTGGAGCCAGAACTCACCCGCACGGAGCGGATGGCGGCACTGGCCGTGACAGCTCTGCAAGAGGCCCTGAAAGGCACGGCCTCACTTGGAATCGAGCGCCTGCCGCTCCTGCTCGCGCTCCCCGAAGCGGGCAGCGGTGCGTCTTTCGATCTGAAGGCCCTGCTGAAAGCACTCAACGACGCCTCAGGCCCGGTCCGCCTGGAATCCTCGGAGAGCACGCTCATCTCCGAGGGCCGCGCAGGCTTCTTCCGAGCGTTGACCGAGGCCTCCCGCTTCCTGAGCTCGCGAAAGGCCTCCTGGGTCCTGGTGGGCGGAGTGGATTCGATGTGCGACCGTGACTCGCTGGCCCACCACGCACACATGGGCCGAAGCCTGGGCCCAAGTACCCGGGATGGCACCCTGCCGGGAGAAGGAGCTGGCTTCTTGCTGCTCGCCTCCCCTCTCACACAAGGTCAACGAGGGTTGGCTCCTCTGGGCTGGATTGTCGGCTACAGCCTCTCGCACGAACCCCACTGCTTTCTGCAGCGGAAGCCCAACCTGGCAGAAGGCCTGTCGGATGCGTTCCGCCAGCTGCGCACTCATCCTGTGGTGGGGGCTCGGCGGGTAGACCATGTTCTGTCGTGCCAGACCGGGGAGAACTTCTGGGCACAGGAGTTCAACTACTCCTACCTGCGCAACGCGCCCCTGATGCCCGAACCTCTGACGATGGCGCTGATAGCCGCAAGCCTGGGTGATGTGGGAGCGGCGGCAGGGCCCATTCAGGCCGGCAGCGCACTGCACCACTTGAAGAGGCAAGCGCCCGCAGAAGAGGACCCCACGCGAGTGCTGGTATACGGATGTGCCGACGCAGGCCAGGTGGGAGCCTGCGTCATCGAGGGGGACTCATGAGCAAGGTCTACGCCAATGGCAGAACCGTGGTGCATCAGGGAGATGGCCTGGTCAACACAGATGCCCTGCCCGACGTGTGCAAGACCCCCTCCCCTGGCGGCCCGGTTCCCATCCCCTACGTCAACGTCGCACGAGATGGCGATCTGGCGAATGGGAGCACCTCCGTCAGCATCGAGGGCAGTTCCGTAGCCCTCAAGGATTCGAACCTGAGCACGAGCAGCGGGGATGAACCCGGCACGGCGGGCGGCGGGATCATCTCCTCCAAAACGAAGGGGAAGATGACGTGGGCCAACGCCAGCTTCGACGTGAAGATCGAGGGCCAGGGCGTCGTCCGTTTCCTTGAACCCACGCAGCACAACGGCAACACCTTCAACAGCACATTCACCCAGCAGGGTGGCACCGGGCTCGGCTATGGCGACGATCCTCTTGATCACGGTAAGTGCCCCCGCTGCGAGCAGGACAAGCCCACTCACGTCATACTGGAGACTCCCGAAAGCCTCTCCATGGCCATGGCCCTCTTTGGCAAGCTCGAATGGGTGCGCGCCAATAGGAGCCATCTCCAGACGCTCAAACCTGGCAAAAGAGGCTATATGATTGGCGTTCTCTTCTGCAAAGGCATCCCCAGCGGACAAGGGAAGATCTTCGCAGCCAAGTCCGGAAGCGAGAACGATCCCCCCGGCTTCAAGAGAGCCGTCCGCCTCTTGAACAAAGAAGACTCCAGGTGGACTCGCTGTGGGCAGGACGTGCCCGGAGATGAGCATGATCTCGATGATGGGGTGACCCAGAAGAAGCCAAAGGAAAAGCCCCCAGAGCTCGAAGATGATGGCTCGGGGACCATTGATTTCAACCGTGTCCGCAATAGCCTTGGGCCCATTCCGGGTGGCCAAGCCTATTTCGAAGCACTCTACGCGAGAGTCCCGCTGATCCCGGATCCCACCAACCCAGGCAAGTTCCTATCCCGGAATGAGCCGGGAGTCTGTGCCGCTCCCAAGCTCATCCAGAAGGCTCTCGACGAGGGACACCACCCGCTCAACATGACAGAGATCTGGTATAGCCCTGCCGCTTCCATTGCCGTCAAAACAGTCGTCTTCGATATGAGCCCTCAGGCCACCGCCTCCCCCCAGGCGGCCCCACAGATTCAAGCGTTTGGCTCCGGCCAGTCAGTCCCATCCTGCCTGACCTGCCAGGTGCAACTGACTCCCATGCTCTGTGGCAGCGCGGATGCCACCTGCCCCTAGGAAAAGCCGCCATGATGCCGGAACTCATCCGTTTCGCCAGCCAGTATGATCCCGCCTTTCCCCAAAAGATTCGGGGTGCGGCCCCAGAAGAGATTGCTCATCTGGAATCCTTGGCCGGGCGAAAATTCCCGGCCGTGTATCGAGAATTCTTGACTCGCATGGGCAAGAGCATGGGGGATGTCGGCTACTCAGATGTCAATTTCAGCATGGGCGCCATGGCCAGGCTCCACAAGAACGAAGACCAGGAGCTCAACTGGCCCAGCCAGTTTCTTGTCATCGCCGAGCACGAGCAGGACCCCTACTTCAACTACTTCCTCGATCTCAACAGCATGAAGGAAGGAGATTGCCGGGTCGTTCGCTTCGACATTTCACTGAGCACAGAGGGATACAATCCCAAGCACATACGTCCAGAGGCACCCAGCTTCACGACGCTCCTCTTCGAGATGGTCTTTCTCAGCAAGCATCTGGCACGCTTCCCTCAGCACGCCTCAGCCACCTTCTCGTTCCCCAAGCTGAGCACCCAAAGCCCAGAGCCGGCCAGAGTCATTGAGGTTTTCGAAAAGGCGGCGACCCTCCTGGGATTTCGGAAGTGCTCTTATTCAAGACCAGAGCACTCCATGCTCGAGCGCGAGAACGCAGCCATTTATGGGCGAGGCTCTCGGCTCGGTGAGGTGAGCGTCAACATATCCGCTCAAGATGCACGTGAACTTTTGCGCCTCCGTGAAACCCTCACTGACTACGCAGCCCTGCACTGAGTTGTCGCTGCGGCAACACCGCTCGGATGAAAAGAATCCCTACTCTACTCCACCATCCTCAAGCACAAGAATTCCTCCAAGGCTTTCAAGAGGAACACTGCTCTGAAATCGAATTTCTACTGGAACAGCGCAAGCGATACTTGCGCGCCGCTGCGATGCCATGGCCCAAGCTCGGAGACCTGGAGCAGAGAATTGACGCCCATGTCGACGCGATGCGCGCGGGTGGAACCGTTGCTCTGGAGCTGGCTCGGGAAGCCATGGCGGGGGGTGACGACGCGCAAGCCATGGCAGGGCTCCACGTCGTGGCCTCGTTCCAGGAGGCCGAGGGGACCGATGGGCTCGGAGAGCTCCTCCATGCTCTCGAGGAGGCTGCTTCGGACCTGCTCCACATCTGGGAGGAGGTCCTCGTGCTCTCGGAGCATCCCCGGGTCGCGGAGCGGACTGCTCCTTTGCTGGCATCCCCGCGTCCCGAGGTGCGCGCCCTGGCTGCTCGCATCCTGGGCCGGCGACATGAGGGCAAGGCGGAGCGACTCCTCCCGCTGCTGGATGATGCTTCTGCCGAGGTCCGCAGCGCCGCCGTCATGGCCCTGGCCCGGCTCGACTACCGTCCCGCGGTTACCGCCATCGAGAACCTGCTCCAGTACGTCCCCGTCTCCGAGTGGGAGCCGTTGACCTTCGCGGCCCTCTGCCTGGGCTCTCCCCGGGCATTGCGGCACTGCCGTCAGGCCTGCCAGGCGGGAGGAGACATCCCCTCTGGGTTTCCCCGGCTGCTGGCCATGGCCGGTGAGGAGCGGGACCTGCCTCTCCTCCAGAAGCTCTGCTCACACCCAAAGCTGGCCCCCCGGGCCATCGCGGCCCTGGGCATCCTGGGCGTCCCCTCCTCCGTGCCCTTCCTCATCGAGCAGCTCGCCTCGGACGCGCTCGAGGTCCGCCTGGCGGCGGGGACGGCGCTCAACCTGCTCACCGGTGCGAACCTCTCCGTCACGGCTCGTGTCCGTGAGGAGGGGGACGAGCCTGATGAGCCCGGCCGCGAGGTCCGTTTCCCCAACACGGACGCTACCGTCTGGACTGACTGGTGGGATGGCCACGCGCCCCGCTTCTCGGGCTCGCGGCGCTTCCGGCGCGGCAAGCCTCTCTCCTTGGGCCTCTGCGTCGAGGAGCTCGCGGACCCCCACAGCCCGTTCGAGATCCGCGAGCGCGCTGCCCAGGAGCTTCGCATCCACTCCGGACAGGCCATCGGCTTCGAGCCGGACTGGCCCATCCGCCGCCAACGGGCCGCCGTGGACCGGTGGCAGGAATGGTGGACGGACCACCGCGGCTCCCGCCCGTTCCGAAGGTAGCCCTCCAAATGAAACGGCCCGGTGCGCCGCTGAGGCACACCGGGCCGTGGTGCTTCAAGCCGCGGGCGGCGCTACGCCTTGGCCAGCTGGCGCAGCACGAACTGGAGAATCCCGCCGTGGCGGTAGTAGTCGAGCTCGTTCGGCGTGTCGATGCGGCACAGCGCCTTGAACTCCTTGGTGCCGTTCTCGCCCTCGGCCTTCACCGTGAGCATCTTCTGCGGCGCCAGCCCGTCCGCGATGCCCGTGATGGTGAACTTCTCGTGGCCGGTGAGCCCCAGCGACTGCGCGTCCTGGCCCGCCTCGAACTGCAGCGGCAGCACGCCCATGCCCACCAGGTTCGAGCGGTGGATGCGCTCGAAGCTCTTGGCAATCACCGCCTTCACGCCCAGCAGCTGCGTGCCCTTGGCCGCCCAGTCACGGCTGGAGCCCGTGCCGTACTCGGCCCCCGCCAGCACCACCAGCGGCGTGCCCTCCTGCTGGTACTTCATGGACGCGTCGTAGATGGTCATCCGCTCGCGCGTGGGGATGTGCACGGTGACGCCACCCTCCACGCCCGGCACCAGCAGGTTCTTCAGGCGGATGTTGGCGAACGTGCCGCGCACCATCACCTCGTGGTTGCCGCGCCGCGCGCCGTACGAGTTGAAGTCCTTGGGCTCCACGCCCTCGGCCATCAGGTACTTCGCCGCTGGGCTGTTCTTGGCAATATTGCCCGCCGGAGAGATGTGGTCGGTGGTCACCGAGTCTCCCAGCACCGCCAGCACCCGCGCACCCGTAATGTCCTTGGTGGGGCCTGGCTCCTTCGGGAGGTTCTCGAAGAAGGGCGGCTTGCGCACGTAGGTGGACTTGGGCTCCCACTGGAAGGTGTTGCCCTTGCTCACCTGGAGCTGCTGCCAGAGCGTGTCGCCCTCCATGGCGTGCGCGTACTGCCGGCGGAACTGCTCCGGCTTCACCGAGGTGCGGATCAGCTCCTTGATCTCCTCGTTCGTCGGCCAGAGGTCCTTCAGGAACACCGGCTTGCCGTTGCGATCATGGCCCACCGGATCCGTGTCCAGGTTGCGGTTCACGTCCCCGGCCAGCGCGTACGCCACCACCAGCGGCGGCGAGGCCAGGTAGTTCATGCGCACGTGCGGGTTGATGCGGCCCTCGAAGTTGCGGTTGCCCGAGAGCACCGCCGCCACCACCAGATCGCCCTCCGTCACGGCGTTGGCCACCGGATCCGGCAGCGGGCCCGAGTTGCCGATGCACGTGGTGCACCCGTAGCCCACCACGTGGAAACCCACGCCCTCCAGGTACGGCAGCAGGCCCGCCTCCTTGAGGTACTCAGTCACCACGCGGCTGCCCGGCGCCAGGCTTGTCTTCACCCACGGCTTGGCCGTCAGCCCGTGCTCCACCGCCTTCTTGGCGAGAATGCCCGCGCCAATCAGCACCGCCGGGTTCGAGGTGTTGGTGCACGAGGTGATGGCGGCGATCACCACCGCGCCGTGGCCCACCTTGTAGCTCTGGTTGCCGGCCGTCACCGTGGACGTCTGCGCCAGCCGCTCGGGAGCCACGGGCGCCGCGGGAGCCTTCGCCTTGCCGCCGCCCTCGTCGTCCTCGCCCTTGCTCTTGCCCGCCGCCAGCATCTCCACCAGCGACTTGTCGTACGCGCCCTTCATCTCCTTCAGGGGCACGCGGTCCTGCGGACGCTTCGGGCCCGCCAGGCTCGGCACCACCGTGGAGAGGTCCAGCTCCAGCGTGTCGCTGAACATAGGCTCGGGCGCGCCGGCCGTGAGGAACAAGCCCTGCTCCTTGCAGTACGCCTCGGTGAGCGCCACCACCTCGTCCGGACGGCCGGTGAAGCGCAGGTAGGCCAGGCTCTCCTCATCCACCGGGAAGAAGCCGATGGTGGCCCCGTACTCGGGCGCCATGTTGGCGATGGTGGCCCGGTCCGGCAGCGACAGGCTCTTCAGCCCGTTGCCGTAGAACTCGACGAACTTGCCCACCACGCCCTTCTTGCGAAGCATCTGCGTCACGGTGAGCACCAGATCCGTCGCCGTGGCGCCCGCTGGCAATTGCCCCGTGAGCTTGAAGCCCACCACCTGCGGAATGAGCATGGTAATCGGCTGGCCCAGCAGCGCCGCCTCGGCCTCGATGCCGCCCACGCCCCAGCCCACCACGCCGATGCCGTTGATCATGGTGGTATGGCTGTCGGTGCCCACCAGCGTGTCCGGGCAGGCCACGTTGCCGTTGCGGAACGTCACCTGCGCCAGGTACTCCAGGTTCACCTGGTGGCAGATGCCGATGTCCGGCGGCACCACGCGGAAGCCCTTGAACGCGCTCTGCCCCCAGCGCAGGAAGGCGTAGCGCTCGCGGTTGCGATCAAACTCCAGCTCCGCGTTCTCCTTGTACGCCGCCGTGGTGGCGAACGTGTCCACCTGCACCGAGTGATCAATCACCAGATCAGCCGGGTTGCGCGGGTTGATCTTCGCCGCATCCCCGCCCATGGCCGCCAGGGCCTCGCGCATGGCCGCCAGGTCCACCACCGCGGGCACACCGGTGAAGTCCTGCAGCAGCACGCGCGCCGGGTGGAAGGAGATCTCCGTCTCCGGCGTGGCCTTGGGATCCCACGCGAGCATCTTCTCGATGTGCTCACGCTTCACCACGCGCCCATCCTCGTGGCGCAGCAGATTCTCCAGCAGCACCTTCAGCGAGAGCGGCAGCCGGTTCACCGCCGCGTTCGCCTTGGCCAGCTTGCTCAGGCTGAAGTAGTCGTACGTCGCCGAGCCCACCTTCAGCTGGCTCTTCGTGCCGAAACTGTCCGTCATGTGCGTTCGCCGTCCTTCCCGTACGGATTCGCGGGTCTTCTAGGCCCGCGACGGGCGGCTTGCAAAGAGTTCGTACGCGCGCATTCCAAGGGCGGACGATTGCCCCTATCAGCCGCGCAAGCTCTGGATGTTGCTGGGCTTTCCCGGCTCGGCGGCGCTCAGAGGATCTTCCGGAAGAAGTACAACACGCGCTCCAGCACCTTCTTCCACAGGGGCCGGCGGCGGAACTCCTCCAGGAGCACCTCGTGGCAGCTGCCGCAGTCGCTGCGGAACGACTCCTCCACGGCCCGTCCCAGCTGCGGATCGGCGAACACGGCATTCACCTCGTGGTTGAAGGCCATGCTCAGCCGCTCGAGGTTGAACGAGCCCAATGTGCCCCACACCCCGTCCACCACCGCCGTCTTCGCGTGCAGCACGCCGCGCTGCCACTCGAAGATGCGGACGCCCGCGCTCAAGAGCCGCTCGTAGAAGGCGTGCGCGCAGTGCTCCAGGAAGGGGTGATCGCTGCGGCCGTTGAGCAGCAGGCTCACCTCCACCCCGCGCTGGGCTGCCTCGCGCAGCGCCGCCATCATCCGCCGATCCGGCACGAAGTAGGCCGCGGCGATCAGCACGCTGCGCCGCGCCCGGGAGATGGCGTGCAGGTACGCCCGGTGGATGCTGCGGCGGCTGGAGAGCACCGTCAGGCACACGCGGCCCTTGTGCGGCAGCGGGCCCCTCAGCCGGCGCAGCCGCCTCAGCCAGTTCAGCCGGTGGCGCAGCCGCCCCACCCGGTCCTGGAAGGCCATGCGCCAGGTGGCCAGGAAGCGGCGCTCCAGTTCGTGCACCGCCGGGCCTTCAATCCGCAGCACGTCGTCGCGCCAGCCCGCGCCCTTGTGCTCGCCCACCGGCGCCCAGTGCGCGGAGATGTTCACCCCGCCCACGAAGGCCACCTCGCCGTCCGCCACGAGGATCTTCCGGTGATCCCTCCGCAGCAGGTAGCGCAGCCCTCGGCTCAGGCTCAGAGGCTTGAAGGGGCGGATGTCCACCCCGCGCTGGCGCAGTGACTCGAAGAAGCCGCGACGGCTCGTCCACGAGCCCATCGCGTCATAGAGCACCTTCACATGGACGCCGCGCTCGGCCGCCTCGGCCAGCGCCTGGCCGAACAGCTCGCCCACCGCGTCGCTGATGAACATGTACGTCTCGAGCCGCACGTACCGGCGCGCATTCCGGATGGCCTCGAGCATGGCCGGGTACGCCTCCACGCCGTCCCGCAGGAGCGTGCAGGCGTTGCCCTGCATGATTGAGTGGCTGCGGGGCAGGTAGTAGCGCGCCAGCAGCCTGTTGGGGACGCCTGGGCTCCAGACGACCCCATGTTGCGGCACAGGCCCGTGGGGCCCGTGGGACAACCCGCCCGCGCCGAGTGACTCCGTCCGAGCCGACCGATCGTCGATCCGCGCCAGCCCCGCCTCCTCGCTCCCCACCCCCTGCTCGTACATGGCAAAGGTAGGGTGCGAATCATCGGGCGGACCGGCAACCCACCGGCAGCCTTGCTGGGCCTACATGGGGGCTGTGCCGTCCACTGCCCGACGAAGGGGCTACAACCCATACTCCGCGCGCTTGTTCTCCGCGTGCGTGGCGCACGGCTGATCAAACTCGGGGAAGTACTCGCGGATGTACTCCAGCGTGTGCTTGGCCGCCTTGTAGTTGCGCTGGTTGTAATAGCCCTCGGCCTCCAGCAGCAGCTTGGCGCACGTCTTGTCCAGCTCCTGCTGGGCGTCCTTCATCCGGTCCCTCGCCTCGAGGTACAGGTCCGGCTTCGGATCCGGGTGGGCCTCCAGCGTCAGCCACGCCTCGCGGAAGGACTTCCACGCCTCGTAGCGGTTGCGGGCGCCCACGTCCGCGCGCTCGAAGTTCTGCTGGCCGCGCGAGTAGGCCTCTTTGGCCTTCTCCATGAGCTGCTCGGGCGGCAGCTCCGGCAGCAGCGCCTTCTCCACCCACACGTTCCAGATGCGCCACTCATCCTCGCCGGGCGGGTTCTTGGTGTTGTCGAAGGTGATGCGGTTGACCTCGCCCTTCTTGAGCAGGTTGGGCGGGATCATCAGCTCCAGCGAGCGATCCCGGCTGGCCAGCGTGTCGGCGGGCACGGTGCCCACGTCCACGCCGTTCACCGTCACCACCACCTCGCCCTGGGAGATGCCTTGCGCCTGGAAGTGGACGATGACCACCGCGCGCGTGGCGGCGGCGTACTCCCAGGTGAACGTCTTCAGGTCCGAGCGCTGCCAGGTGACTCCCGGCCCCAGGCCGAACGAGTCCCCAATGGGCTGCGTGGACAGCGCCACCGGCTCGGTGCCACCGCCGGTGCCCAGGCCCGTGCCCTGGTTGATCACATACCAGTACGCCCCGCCCACCGCCCCGAGCCCCATCAGCAAGAAGACGCCGATCACGGCGCGGCGCACGCCCGCGCTGGCTTCGATCCAGAAGAGCTTGATCTGGGCGATGCCGCCGGGAGACTCGCGCTTGATGCGGGCGCGCTCGGCCGCGGACAGGCCGCCCCCCTTGGCCGGTGCCGCGCGCTCCACCGCGTTGCTGCTGGCGGTGGACATGCGGCGCGGCGCGGGCGAGGACGGCGCGGCGCGCTCAATGGCGGCGGAGGAGCCACTGGTGCGCGGGTTGCTCGCCGACGTCCCTCGCGACGTGCGGATCGCCGGCAGGGCGCGGGTGGAGGAGCGCTGCAGGTTGGCCAGGTTCTCCGGATCGGCCTCCTCGCCCTCGGGCTTGAGGGCCTCGCCCCTGTTCTTCACGCGCGGCTTCACCTGGGACGGATCGACGATGCGCGTGCTGTTGTCCGGAGCGCTGCCCTTGGGCGGCAGGGTCGCGCCCGCCGAGTCGGTGCCGGGCTCCTGGCCTGGATCCTCCGCCAGCGCGCCGTAGACGAACACCACCGGCCCCAGGGTGATCTGATCGCCGTCCGCCAGCGCCTGCTTCTTGGTGATGGCCGAGCCATTCACCTTGGTGCCGTTGGAGCTGCCCATGTCCTCGATGAGGACGCGGTTGCCCTCACTGAAGATGCGGCAGTGCTTCCGCGACACACCAGCGTCGTAGAGGATGACGTTGCACTCGGGGTTGCGGCCGATGACGACGGAGTCCTGATCGAACTCGAACTCCTTGCCCGCGTCCTTACCCTCGGCGATCTTCAGCTGGAAGCCCATGGAATTCCTAGAATCCTAGCGAGGCTTGGGCGGCGCGAGCAACGGCTGCGCGCGCAGAGGCCGGCTCAACCACTTCAGCCTCTCCTCCGAAGGACAGGATCCATTGTGTCAGCCAGCGCTCGCTGTCGCCAGCAACGCGCACCTCGACTCCTCCGTCGGCGAGCGGGCGGGCATCCGAGCCGAAGCGCTCGGTGACGTAGGGCGCCACGAGCTTGGAGAAGCGCACGCGCACGCCCGCGTCGGTGCGCGCCGGGTTGGGCACGGCGGCGCGAGCGTCCGCCGGAGGCTGGAAGGAGGTGTCCGTGAGCCCCAGGTTCTCCATGCGATCCAGGCGGAACAGGCGCGCGTCCTGCCGGGTGTGGCAGTAGCCCTGGAGGTACCACTGCCCGCGGTGGCTGAGCAGCTCGTAGGGGCGCACCCGGCGCGGCTCGGAGGTACGGCCCGGGCTGGCGTAGTCGAACGTCACCTCGCGCCGCTCGAGGATGGCGCGCGTCAGCGGCCCCAGCGACTGCGGGGCCTCCGACGAGGCGTCGATCTTCCGGTACATCTCCCGGTAGCGCTCGCGGGCCCCGGCGGGGAGGATGCGCTCCAGCTTCTGGAGGGCGCTCTGCAGCGCGTCCCCGGCGGCCGGGCGCAGCAGCTCCGCGGCGGCGGCCAGGGCCGCGGCCTCACCGGCTGTCAGGCTCGGCGGGCGTGACAGGCGCTGATCCAGGTCCACGTAGACGCGATCATTGTCCACGTAGATGTCGACGTAGTCGTCCGGGTTGAAGGGCGGCCGACCCACGCAGGTGAGCAGATCCAGCTCCTCCAGCAGATCCTCGCGCTTGACGTTGAGGGCCTTGGACAAGTCGTCCACCGAGACACCGGGGTGCTTGGAGACGTAGGGCACGAGGAACAGCAGGCGGCGCAGCCGCTCGTGAACGGTGCTCATGCGGTCACCTTCTTCTCTTCGGTGGCGGCGTGGCGCTCGAGGATGCGCGAGCCCATCTCGCGCACCCGGCTCACGGCGGGCTCGGGAGACTCCACGCGGCAGTCGGGCCCGAGCGCCAGGCAGAAGCGCAGCAGCCCATCCAGCGAGGTGACGCTCAGCCTGGCGCGCACGCCGCCCTCCACCTGCTCCACGGTGGCGCCGGGGAAGAGGCTCGACACGCGCTGGGCCGGATCGCCGCGCAGCCGCAGCGCCACCTCCATGGGCTCATGGAAGCGGTGCTGCCACGGGTAGTAGGCCACGTGCGCGTCCAGCGAGAAGTCCGCAGGCACCTCGAAGTCCGGCGTGCGCGGCTTGGCGGTGTTCACCTTCAGCTCGCGGATGCGGTGCACGTGGAAGGTGCGCAGGCCCTGGCGCAGGTGGCAGTAGCCCACCAGCGTCCAGACGCCTCGGCGCAGCGCCAGCCCGTACGGGTCCACCTTGCGCTCCGTCACCTCCGAGCGCTTGGGCGAGGCATAGGAGATCTGCACCCACTTTCGAGCGGCGCACGCCTCCCAGAGCTGCTCCAGCCGGGCCGAGAGCTCGGGGTCGGCCTGCGCCGAGCCCAGCTCCATGCGCACGCGCGGCGTGGGCAGCGCGTCCCCGGCGAAGAAGCCGATCTTCCGCAGCGCGTGCGCCAGGTCATCCCTCCCGGGGAAGGCCCCCGAGGCGAGCGCGGCGCTGCCCGCGGCGTACAGCACGGCCAGCTCCTCCTTGGTGAGGTTGGCCTCGGGCAGGTAGTACGCGCCCCGGTCGACGATGTACCCATCCTTCAGGTCGTCGTCGCCCTGGATATAGGTGAGCGGCAGGCCCAGCTCGAGCAGCTCCGCCTTGTCGCGCTCGAACTTGCGCTCGGCGGCATCATCCGAGATGCCTCCGTAATCGGCGGGGAAGTGCTCACGCAGCTCGGCCCACGAGATGGGCTCTCGCGCGTCGAGCAACAGGGCAACCAGATCCAGGAGGCGTTCCGTGCGGTCCATGTCAGGAGGCCGGCGACGATGGCGAATCCGGGTACGTGGGGTCAAGGCGGGCATGGGCATCGGTCGAGTGGACGGCGGGTGGGGTGGGTCTGGATCGGATATCCACACCCCACTGAACGTGCAAGCAGGTAAATGCCGGTAGTCAGAACACCCACAGTTAGCAAGCAACCAATGGGGCGCGGTGGGGCAAGAGAGACTCGCTCTGGCGGCGCGACTGGGTTATTCCTTACAAAAAGCAATCGAACGTGCCCCATGGAGTAGGACGTCGGGAATAGGGCCGGATTGGCGCGAAGGTTGCTTTGCGAGGACTCACCGTGAACCGCACCTCCCTTGTCAGAAGTGTGATTGTCGGGCTGGCGTTGGTGGGCCTCACCAGTTCCCTGGCACCGGCAACGGCGCAGGCCGAGCCGCTCTATTTCGCGCTGGAGGTGCGGCGCGAGGGCCACCTGGTGGCCCAACCCAAGCTGTTGGGTGAAACCGGCCGCACCCTGCGGGCCGAGCGCCGCAAGCCGGGCGCCGCCCAGCCGGACTACCAGCTCATCCTCACCCCCATCGTCGAGGGAGGCACCTACCACCTCTCGCTGGAGCTGATGCTGCCGGACATCCGAGGCAAATCGGAGCTGGCGCTGCTCCACGGTCAGCAGCACAAGCTGCAGCTCGGCAAGACGCCGGGCGAGCTGGAGGTCTCCCTCCTGCTCATGAAGGTGGACTCCCCTGAGTTCCGGGCGCTGATGGACCTCGCCGCGGACAGCGAGGGGCACACCGGTTCCCGGCCCATCTGACGTCCCACTTTCGGAACGCCCAATCCCAAGGCTGGGATTCTGGCAGGCGTCTGTCCGCTCCCCTGCCCCCGGACTTTCTGTCCCGCCGGGGCGCTAGAGCACCGCCAGATCGTCCCGGTGTACGGCCTCGTCGATGTACCGGTAGCCGAGGATGGACTCGATGTCGGCGCTCCGGCGGCCGGCGATGCGCCGCAGCTCGGTGTCCTCGTAGGCGCTGAGCCCCCGCGCGAAGACAGTGCCCTGGTCATCCACCAGGTCCACCGGATCGCCCCGGCCGAAGTCTCCCTGCACCTGCTTCACTCCCGAGGGCAGCAAGCTGCGCTTGCCGGTGACGATGGCCTCGCGCGCCCCAGCGTCCACCAAGAGCCGGCCCTTGGGACGCAGGGCGTGGGCGATCCAGGCCGTGCGCGCGCTGCGGCGGTTCTCGCCCGCCTCGAAGAGCGTTCCCACCGGCTCCCCCTGGAGCACCGAGCGCAGCCGGCCCGGCACCGCGCCCGAGGTAATCACACAGCGAATGCCCCGCTCGGCCACGAGGGCGGCGGCGCGAATCTTCGTGGCCATGCCGCCGGTGCCCACCGCGCTGCCGCTGCCGCCCGCCAGCGCGAGCAGCTCCGGCGTCACCGCGTCCACCTGACCCACCAGCTTCGCCTGGGGATCCTTGCGCGGATCCGCCGTGTAGAGGCCCTCCACGTCCGAGAGCACCACGAGCACCTCCGCCTCGACGACGCTCGAGACGAGGCTGGCCAGGGTGTCGTTGTCGCCGAACTTCAGCTCGTCCACGGACACGGTGTCGTTCTCGTTGATGACGGGCACCACGCCCACCTCCAGCAGCCGCTCCAGGGCGTGCTTCACGTTGAGGTAGCGCCGCCGGTCCTGCACGTCCTCGTGGGTGAGCAGCACCTGGGCCACGTGCCGATCCGCCCCGCCGAAGGCCTCCTCATACGCTCGCATGAGGCGGCTCTGGCCCACCGCCGCGCATGCCTGCTTGCCGGGAATGTCCTTGGGACGTGCCGGCAGACCCATCCGCTCCACGCCCAGGGCAATGGCGCCGCTGGACACCACCACCAGCTCCCGGCCCTCGGCGGCCCAGAGCAGATCCTCGCTCAGCGCCTGGAAGTGCGCACGGTTGAAGCGCCCGGTGGCGTTCGTCAACGCGTTGGTTCCAATCTTCACCACCACGCGGCGGGCCGCACGCACCGCTTCTCGTCCAGAAGTGCTCACCCCCCAAGATTAAGACGGAAGTTCATGCCCTGCGCGTGTGTTTCCACCAGTCCCCCTTTTCGGGCTCGGGGCCGTGAATCCGAGCTGACAAGCCCTTAAAGTGAGGGGGAAGGCATTGGACGCGGGCCTGTTCCGCGCGGGAGAAAAAAGAGTTGAAGGAAATCTACGGCAACACCCTTGGCCTCAAGCCGAGCGAGCAACAGCGCCTGCGCAACACCTACCGCCGCCGCGTGGCTCCGTACGAGATTGTCTCTCCGGAGCTCGCTCGCCACCTCACCGAGCTCTCGAGTGAGACCAACCGGCAGGTCGGCGTGCTCATCAACCGCAAGGGCGAAATCGAGTACGTCGTGGTGGGCAACGCCCACAAGCTCGAGCTGCCGGACATCGGCCGCGCTCGCGCCGGGCAAGTGCGTCTGCGTGGCCTGCGCCTGGTGCACACGCACCTCAAGAGCGAGCCGCTCACCAAGGATGACTTGACGGACCTGGCGCTGCTGCGCCTGGACATGGTGGCCGCCGTGGGCGTGGGCCGCGAGGGGCTGCCCGGGGTGCTCCACTACGCGCACCTGGTGCCCGAGAACGGCGCCAACGAGTTCTGGAGCGTCTCCACGCTGCCCAGCGTCCACCAGGATCAGCCGGATCTGGTGTCCACGCTGGAGGCGCTGGAGCAGGAGTTCAACCGCAAGGCCGCCGCGCGCGCGGTGGGCGGACGGGAGAAGGCCATCTTGGTGGCGGTGTGCCTGGACGGCAACCGCGCCTCGGCCGAGTCGAGCCTGGCCGAGCTCAAGGAGCTGGCGCGCACCGCCGGCGTCGAGGTGCTCGACAGCGTGCTGCAGATGCGGCGCGAGGCGGATCCTCGCTACCTCATCGGCCGCGGCAAGCTGGAGGACCTCAACCTGCGCTCCATGCAGTCCATGGTGGACCTGCTCATCTTCGACAAGGATTTGACGCCCTCGCAGGGCCGCCACATCGCCGAGGCCACCAGCCTCAAGGTGCTGGACCGCACCCAGCTCATCCTCGACATCTTCGCCCAGCGCGCGCAGAGCGCGGAGGGCAAGCTGCAGGTGGAGTTGGCGCAGCTGAAGTACCGGCTGCCGCGGCTGGTGCAGAGCGATGACTCGCTCAGCCGGCTCGCCGGTGGTATCGGCGGCCGAGGCCCCGGTGAGACGAAGCTCGAGATCGATCGCCGCCGGGTGCGCGAGCGCATTACGCACCTGGAGAAGCGCATCGACGCCATTTCGCGCGAGCGCAGCGTGCGGCGGGCCCAGCGCAACCGGCGCGAGCTGCCCGTCATCTCGATTGTCGGCTACACGAACGCGGGCAAGTCCACGCTGCTCAACGCCATCACCAACGCCCAGGTGCTGGCCGAGAACAAGCTGTTCGCCACGTTGGATCCCACCAGCCGCCGCCTGCGCTTCCCGCAGGAGCGCGAGGTCATCATCACCGACACGGTGGGTTTCATCCGCGACTTGCCCAAGGACCTGGTGGCCGCCTTCCGCGCCACGCTCGAGGAGCTGTACGACGCGAGCCTGCTGCTCCACGTGGTGGATGCGGCGGACCCCGCGCGCGACGAGCAGGTGGAGGCGGTAGAGGGCATCCTCGGCTCGCTGGGGCTGATGGAGAAGCCGCGCCTGATGGTGTGGAACAAGGCGGACCTGCTGGCGGCCGAGGACGTGGAGGCCCTGCTGCGCTCGAAGGGCGGTGTGGCCATCAGCGCCGAGGAGCGCGAGGGGCTGGCAACCCTGCTGGCCAAGGCGGACACCACCCTGTTCGCCGAGGGCGCCTCAGAGGCGCTCGGGGCCGTGTCGACGACGGTCTGAGCTCATTCGGGCTCGATGTGGACGCGCTCTCCGCGCTCGGCTCCGAGCACGGAGGCCGCGCTCCCGTCCCGAGCGGAGATCTCCAGCAGTCCGGAGCTGCCCACCAGCGCGAGCAGCTCCCCGGGCGCCACCGCCTGGTAATGCGGGTGGGGCGCGCCCTCCACCACCGTGAGCCCCACCCTCACCCGGAAGCGGGCAGGGAGCTGGGCGCCCGGTAGGTTGGTGATGAGGTTCCCATAGGTGTCCACGTGGACCACCTCGCCCACCGGCAGCCCTTCCTCCACCTCGGGCAAGGGGATACGGAAGGGCGCCTCCAGCCGCTCCAGCAAGCGGCCCACCCGCTCCAGGGCTACCCCCGCCGCGAGGTGCCCCACCACCGGCGCGAACAAGTCTCTCCCGTGGAAGGTGCTCGAGCGCAGCGACCCCCAGTAGGTGGAGTCGGTCAGCTCGACGGCGGCGCTCGGGCCCCCGAGCTGCTCCAGCGCGGGAAGCAGCAACCCGTTGTCCGGCCCCACCAGCACATCTCCCCGCCGGGAGCGCACCGCCACGGCTCGACGGCGGGAGCCCACCCCCGGGTCCACGACGGCCAGGTGCAGGGAGCCCGGAGGGAAGGCCTCCACCGCCGTCCAGAGCAGGAAGGCCCCCGCGCGGACGTCCTGGGCGGGCACGGCGTGCGTGAGGTCCACCAGGGTGGCGGCCGGCGCGACGCGGAGAATGGCCGCCTTCATCTGCCCTACATAGGTATCGATGGCACCAAAGTCGGTGAGCAGGCTGACGAGGGGCATGGTCCGGGTGGCAGGCTACCGCACCTGATGAATGAGAGACGGCTGTCCCGAGGAGAGTTGCGGGGTTGCCCCCAGCTTCTCTAGATTGGCCCCACCGTGCTGACCCTGCTCCTCAGCCTCCTGCTGCGCCTGATCCAGATCGATGGCCTCCCCGAGGGGATGCCTGGACAGGACAACACACCCCACTACGTCAAGCCCGCCTCGTCGATGGCGCCGAAGTACTTCGACATGCTGGAGCAGAACAGCCACATCGTCTATCCGGGGCTGGCGGTCCTCACGCTCCTGCTCGTGCTGGTCGGCATCTTCCAGGCCTGGAAGAGTCAGGACATGGACGGCCTGACGAAGAACGAGTTCAAGCGCGCCATCGTCAACGAGCTGCGCCGCAACCTCAGCGGGCTGCCCGGTGACATGATCGCCCGCGCCGTCGGGTTGGATCGCCTGAAGACCGTGCGCCTGCTGGAGCAGATGCAGCAGGAGGGCATGGTCAACTCGTACATGAGCTCCAACCAGATGATGATGTGGCGCATCCGCGGCGCTGGCCCCGAGAAGAAGGACAAGCGCTACTAGAGGAACGAGCGCACGCGGGCCGGATCAAACGGCTTGTCGATGCGCCGGTCGGCCACCCGCTGCAGGAACTCGGTGGCGCGCGCCGTGAAGGTCCCCGCACTCATGTACACCATGCGCCCGAGCAGCTCCGAGCGCTGCGCCGCCAGCACATCATGCAGGTCCATGCCCGTGACATCGGGCATCATCAAGTCGCAGAAGATGACGTCGTAGTGCTCGCGCCGGGTCAGCAGCCGCTCCTGCGCCTCGCGGGCCGTCTGCGCCTGCTCGACGACGTGCGGCGAGCCGATGATGCGGGCAAGCGCCGCGCAGACCTCCGGGTCGTCATCAATCACCAGCACCCGGCGAGCCGTCTCCGCCCTAGGGGCTACCGGCTTCACCACCGAGCTGAGCGCGCGGGAGAACTCCGGCTCTACGGGCAGGCTCACCCGGAAGGTGGTTCCCCGGCCGAGCTGGCTCTCTACTTCGATTCGGCCCCCCAGCCCCTTCACGATTCCGTGGCACACCGAGAGCCCCAACCCCGTGCCCACGCCCACCGGCTTGGTGGTGAAGAACGGCTCGAAGATGTGCGGGAGGTGCTCGGGGGCGATGCCCTGGCCCGTGTCGCTTACCTCGACCATGACCCAGCCCTCCTCCGCCGAGCGCGTGGCCACCGTCACCTGATGGGAGTCCACGGCGCCCTCGGGGATGGCCTGGGCGGCGTTGAGCAGCAGGTTGAGGAACACCTGCCCCAGCCGGGACTCGTTGGCCCGGACGTAGGGCACATCCCCGTACTGGCGGACGAACTGGGCGCGCTGGCGGATCTCATGGGCCGCCATGGCGGTGGAGAAATCCAGCGCCGCGTGCACATCCACCGGCCCGATGGCCTCCGGATCGCCTCGGGCGAAGATGCGCAGATCCCGGACGATGTCGCGGATGCGCTCGGCACCGAGATGGGTCTGCACCAGCGCCTTGAGGATCTCCTCCAGATCCACCCCCGGCACGGGCGCCTTGATACGGCCCAGCTCCTCCACCGCGAACATGACGTTGGCGAGCACATAGGCCAGGGGGTTGTTGATCTCATGGCCCACGCCTGCCGCCAGCTGGCCAGCGGTGGCCAGACGCTCAGCCTGGACGAGCGCGCTGCGCGTGGCCGCCAGCTCGGCGGAGCGGCTCCGGACCAGATCCTCCGCCTCCGTGCGGGCCTGGTGCTCGCGCGCCAGCAGCTCATCCCGCTCCTGCTCCGCGCGGTGGCGCCGGGAGATGTCCTCGATGACGCTGATGAAGTAGTCCGGCTTGCCATCCGGCTTGCGCACCAGCGACACGGTGAGGTTGCACCAGATGTGCTCGCCGGACTTGCGGATGTAGCGCTTCTCCATGGTGTACATGGGGAGCTCACCGCCGAGCACCTTGCGCACCAGTTCCATGTCCGGAGCAATGTCCTCCGGGTGCGTCACATCCTGGAACGTCAGCCTCAAAATCTCCTGGGGCGAGTAGCCGAGGATCTCGCACAGGCGCGTGTTGGCACGCAGCCAGCGGCCCTCCACGCTCACGTGCGCAATGCCCACGGCGGCCAGCTCGAAGGTGGCCTTGAAGCGCCGCTCGCTCTCCTCCAGCAGCTGCAGCGTTTGATCCCTCGCCGTCACATCCACGACTTGCGAGAGGATGCAGAGCAGCTGCCCCGAGGCATCTCGGAGCGTGTAGCTGTACCACTCGCAGTGGATGATCGTTCCGTCGCGGCGGTAGTTCCGGTTGCGGCTGAGGGTCCACTGCTCCTGGCCCGTCCTCAACCGCTGCACCGCCTGCCGGGCGGCTTCGGCGTCCTCCTCGTAGGCGAAGGGCCGGGAGCCCCTTTCATCCAGGTAGCTCCCCAGCACCTCCTCCTTGCGCCAGCCGAACATCTCCTCTGCGCGCGGGTTCCAGTAGCGAACCCGCATGTCTGGATCCCATTCGATGATGGCGATGGGCGAGTTTTCGGTGAGATCCAGCGCGGAGAAGCTCCACGCGGGAGCGAGGGGTCTGGAGGACTGGGAAGACATTCCGGACATGAAGCTACAGCGGCGGGGAGAGCCGGACCCTACCAAAGAGGCTCAGCCGCCGCTCAGCTCGGACTTCGGCTGACGGGTCATCAGCTCCACCACCGCGCTCCGGGCATTCTTGCCCTCATAAGCAATCGCGTAGACCTGCTGGCAGATGGGCAGCTCCACCCCCGTCTTCAGCGCCAAATCCCGGGCGCTCTTGGCCGTCTTCACGCCCTCGGCCACTTGCTTCATCTCCGCGAGGATGTCCGAGAGCTGCCGGCCCTTGCCCAGCTCCATGCCCACCCGCCGGTTGCGGCTGAGCTCGCCCGTGCACGTGAGCACCAGATCCCCCATGCCCGACAGCCCCGAGAGCGTCAGCGGGTTGCCGCCCTTGCGCACCGCCAGGCGCGTAATCTCCGCCAGCCCTCGGGTGATGATGGCCGCCCGAGCGTTGTGGCCCATGCCCAGCCCGTCGGCGATGCCCGCCGCGATGGCGATCACGTTCTTCAGCGCTCCGCCGTACTGCACGCCCACCACGTCATTCGAGGTGTACGAGCGGAAGGACTCCGTCTGCAGCGCCTTCTGGCACCGCACCGCCACCTTCTCCCAGTGGGAGGCAATGGTCACCACCGTGGGGCTGCGCAGCGCCAGCTCCTTGGCGAAGCTGGGCCCCGAGAGCACGGCGATATAGGGGTGGAACTCCTCCGGCAGGCACTCCTCCAGCAGCTCCGTCATCGTCAGGAGCGACTCGTTCTCAATGCCCTTGGCCACCGTGACGAGGGGCACGTGGCGCGGCAGGTATTCAATCGCCCGGGAGACGATGTCCCTCGTGGCGTGGCTGGGCGTGGCCAGCACCACCAGCTCCGCGCCCTCCAGCGCCTCCTTCAGCTCCAGGGTGGCGCGCACGCGCGAAGACAGCGGGATGCCCGGCAGGTAGGTGAAGTTCTCGTGGCGGGTGTTGATGGCCTCGGCGAGCGCGGCGTCCCTCCCCCAGAGGCGGACCTCCTCGCAGTTGATGGCCAGCGTGTTGGCGAGCGCCGTACCGAAGGAACCAGAGCCGATGACACTGCTACGCATGAAGAGCCTCGGGAGGGGAAAGGAGCACGCGCCGCCTCAGAATCCCGCCACCAGGCCGACTGCGATCATCGGCATGAAGGCGGCATCCTCCTTGCGCCCGTGGATGTTGCCCCCCACAGAGACGACGTAGGACGTCCGCTCGGAGAAGGGCACCTCGAGCCCTCCACGGAAGAGGAAGTTGCCGCCCACCTGCACACCCTGCGGAATGCCGCCGAGCGGGTCGCTCTGGAAGGGCTGGGTGTCGAAGGCGAGCAGGTAGCGCAGATCCACGAAGCCCCGCGTCCGCCGGCCCAGCAACATGGAGCCCACGAACCCGGGCGCCAGGTTCCAGTTGCGCCGGCCGGTGAAGTAGCGCGCCCCGAACTGCTCCTGGCTCGGCGAGTGGATGAAGAAGGCGCGGCCCGCTTCCACGGAGAAGGCAACGTCCGCGGAGTCCGTCGACACCAGCCCGAAGCGGGCGTAGACGCGCGCCTCGTTCATGATGCCGTACATGCTGTCCACGCCCAGCCCCACGTCCAACCGGGGCAGCACCCCCATCACGGCCCTCGCCGAGGCGAGCGGGAAGCCAAGCGTCATGCCCGCCGCCACCTTCCCCGGCTCCAGGACATGAGCCCCGTAGAGGCTCACCCGGCTGAGCTTGAGAGGCTCCGCTGGAGCCCGCCCCCCGGGAGTCCGCAGCTCGGGAGCCCGCTCCGAGCCCACGGGGAGCAGCGGCGGCGCCGGCATGGTGTCCGGAGGAGGCGCCGGGGCCTCGGGCCCTGGGTAGCTCAGCCAGGACTCGTCGGGCGAGGGGTTGGACGCCGGCGGCTCCTGAGGAGCCTGCGCCAGGGCCGGAAGCCCCAGGCCGACAACGAGCAGCGACGGGAGTAGGAAGGCGCGCATGGGCAGAAACCCGCCGCAGTGTAGACCACGCTCCGCCGGGGAACGAGAGCCGCCTGGATGGAGGCCCTGGCCGACGCCTCGGACGTCCGGCAGAGAGCACCTGCCGCGCAATGCCGTGGCCGCAAGGGGCCTGTCCCGGTCTACCATCCACGACTTGCCGCAGTGGCCGCAGGAGGAGTGAGACGGGATGAGGGGCGGACGGGGTGTGGGATTGGTGCTGGCACTGATGCTCGGCGCATGCCGGGCGAGTGCTCCCGGTGCGTCTGGAGACGCGGGCGTGCCCGGGCCTGCCGACGCCAGCATGAACCTGGGCTGCGACGCGCTGCTGCCCGCAGACCTGCGCGAGCTGGCGCTGCCGGGCTTTAGCGTGAAGGAAGAGAAGGCCTGCCCCACCTGTGGCCCGCTGTGCACCTTCCGCGCGGCGGCGGAGCCGGGCACCACGGTGTCGCTCGCCTACAACTGCGAGCCGAGAGACCCGTCCGTGGACGTGCGCGAGCTGCTGGCGCCCACCCTGAAAGCAGGCGGCGTGGAGGTGCCCGCGCTGGGACGTGCCGCCGCTCGCCGTACCCCCGTGCCGGGCATGCTGCAGGTGGTGGCGTGGGACGATGACACGCCGTGTGTCCTCGTCGTCACGTGGATGGGCACCGGCCCGGAGCGCGCGGTGGAGGTGATGCGCACCGCTTTGCAGGGTGTCAGCGCTTCCTCGCTCGCGGCGGCCCACGCCCCCGCTGGGAGCACGCCACCCGCCTCCACCGAGGACGGGGGCCTGCCTCCGGCTTCCACGGGCGATGCGGGCCTGCTCCCACCGCCCCTCGAGCGCTCGGGCCTTCCCTGAGGCTGGCGCCTACTCCTCGCCGAATGAGAGGTTCTGCACCGCGGCCACGTCGAAGATGGACACCTGCGTGCCGAAGCGCACCAGCCGCTTGCCCAGGCGGGGGAAGTCCGCAACCTCCACCTGCCGGCGCTCGCCGCCGGAGATGTAGACGAGCTCCTCCTGGAACGGGTTGCGCAGGTGGTGGCCCACGGAGGGCGTGGGGAAGCCCATGAAGTCCCCGGGGCCGACCTCGACGCTCTCCTCTCCCAGCTCGGCGATGCCCCGCCCGGAGAGGATGTACAGGAACTCCTCCTCCGACTGGTGCAAGTGGAAGATGAAGGACTCCTTGCCGGGAGGAATCCTCAGCAGGTGGAACCCCAGCCGCTGGAGCCCCACCTGCTCGCTCAGCGAGATGCCTCGCAGCAGCGAGTTCGGGTTGAGCGGGTGGGACTGAGTCTGCTCCTTCAGCTGGGCATGATCCGCGGCGCGGAAGAGCACAGGCTTCCGAGGGGCTTCCTGCTTCGACGTCATGACACGCTCCTGGCGGGTGCGGTGCCCCGGTCTTCCGGAGCCACCGCGGAGGGAGGGCGCAGGATGCCCCGCGGCGCCCTCCTCAGCCAGTACGCGGCTACAGCGTGCGCAGGAACTCGACGAGATCGTCCAGCTCCGGGTCGGTCAGCTGCGACGTCTGCCCGTGCTGATCCGAGTAACGCGTCTTGAGCAGGCGATCCTTGATCGTGGCCGCGCTGCCGTCGTGCAGGTACGGCGCGCTGCGAGCCACCCCCAGCAGCGACGGGGTGTTCAGGCCCCGCTGGCGCACGGCGGCGTTGTCCGGATCGCTCCCGTCGACGACGAAGGTACCCACGTTGGCCTGCTTGTTGTTCGTGAGCGTCTCACCCGTGTGGCACTCGTTGCACTGGGCCTTGAGGAACACCTGGGCGCCGCGCTGCTGCGCCTCCGAGGGCTCCGAGCGCTTATAGGGGTTGTCCGGCGTAGGCATGACGTCAATGAAGGCGGCCAGCTGCCCCGCCATCTGCGTGTCCACCAGTCCGCCGCCCATGCGCTGGCGCACCGTCACCTCCAGGAAGTCCCGCAGCGTGGGGAACTCGCCGCTCCAGTGGAACGGCGCCGTCTTGGTGATCATCCGGCCGGCGAGCGTCGGCGTCTGGCGCGGGCCATCCGGGAACTCCCAGGTGTGGCCGTCATCGCGCCCGTCATGGTGGCAGGTGGAGCAGGCGGCGCCCACGTTGGCGGCCGTCATCCGCGAGTCGATGGCCGAGAAGAACAGCTTGCGGCCCATGACCGCATCCGGTGGGAGCACGTCCTCGGCGAGCTTCAGCCGTGGCCCCTCCTCGTGGATGTTCAGCGTGTGGCCCAGGCCATCCCCGGCCAGCGTCGTCAGGGTGTGATCAAAGGAGTTGTAGACGTAGGCCTTCGTCCCGTCGCGCCGCAGGGCAATACCGGTGGGGCCGGCCCCCACGCGCACCAGCTGGCGCACCGAGCTGGACGAGGCGGTGCTGAAGGTCAGATCATCGCCCTTGCGGCGGTTGGTGGGCATCACCGCGACGTTGTTCGTCTCGCGGTTCACCACGAAGAGCCAGGCGCCCGTCGGGTCCACCACCGCGGCGGTGGGGCCCTGGATGGGCTCGGTGGGCTCCGGGCTGGTGATGGTGCTCGGAGGGTAGTCCTTGTCATCGCCGCTGCCGCACGAGGCGTTGAGGTCATCCACCAGCGGTGTGGCTGAGTCCGCCTCGAGGGTGATGAGGCCCGGCGAGGCAATGGCGCCCGTGCCGCATGGGCCCCCGCCACCATAGAGGCCCCCGCCGCCCGGCGACGTCGTGGGCGGCGGCATCGGAGTGGGAGTGGGAGTGGGAGTCGGAGTCGGATCCGGATCGTTCGGGTTGGTCCCCGGCGTGCCAATGGACGTCTCGCGGGCCCACCGCCCGGCCGCGAAGGCGCGCTCGCCGTCCGGCGTCACGACGATCTCCTCCACCCCGCGCGGGTGGAAGGAGTTCACGCCGCTGGAGGGGAGCACGTCGAAAGAGCCACTCTGCTTCCCCTGGCCCAGCTTCGTGGCGTTGGCCTTCTGGTAGATGTCCGTGCCCGCCTTGGCGAGCTTGGGCCGGTCACGGTTCGCCAGATCCACCTGAACCACGTCACCCTGGCGGTGGAGGGTGATGAGCGCCTTGTCATTCTCCAGCAGGGCCAGGCCGCGAGGCTCGTCCCCCACCGGCAGCTCCCACAGTTGCTTGAGCGTCCCGGTGTCGAAGGCCATCAGCGAGCCGTGCTCGGTGGAGTCCAGCGTGTCGGTGTTCACCACGTAGAGCGTCCGGCCATCCCCGGACAGCCCCAGGCCCATGGGCTCCACGCCCACGTCCAGGCGGGCCGCCTCCGTCCACTGGCCGCGGCGGATGACGGACACGCTGCGGCTGCCCCGGTTGGAGACGTAGACGGTGTCATCCGGCCCCACGGCGATGCGCTGGGGATCAATGCCGACTTTGATCTCCGCCACCTTGGTGCGGGCGGTGGTGTCCACCACGGAGACAATGCCGTTGTCCGAGTCCGCCACGTAGAGGAACGCATCATCCTGGCTCAGCGCGACCGAGCCCGAGGACGGGGTGTAGGTGGCGGACGGCTTCTGCACGCACGCAGTCAGCCCCAGAGCTGCAACCACCGCGGCAGCCAGAATCTTCTTTCTCATGGGAGTCTCCTCCTCGGCGCGGCCTCACCCGTCACATCCCGGCCCTGGATGTTCCGACTGTTTGCCGCGCGTACCTGGAGAGGAAGCATCCGGCCCGGCTGCCCCCTCCTCGCAACCCGATCATGCTGCCACCAACGACGACTCAAAGTCGAATGGTTCCCTACATTCCGTGTAACCCGCCGGACAGCCGGAAGTGCTCCTGCCCATGAAACGACACGAGCGCACACCAAGAGACAGGAGTAAAGGAGAGGGGCTGTGGCCCGCGCCTCCACCCCCATTGTCCTGAGCTTCCGGCGCACTTTCGCGCTGCTCATCCTGCTGATCGTCCTGCCCTCGGCGGGACTGTCCGGCTTCGGAGTGGTGGCGATCATCAACGAGCGTGCGGCGGTGGAGAAGCGGCTGGAGGTGGCCTGGCACGGGACGCTGGAGGCACTGGCCCAGGAGCTGCCTCACACGCTGCGCGAGGCGCGGCACGTGGAGCGGGGTGGCACATGGCAGGTGGTGACGTCCGAAGGCCAGGTGCTGTCGGACGTGCCCTTCCTGGTGCGCGGCGGCAAGGTGGAGTCCCTGGACGCGGCGCTCACGGCCGCGCTCACCACGGTGCTGCCCGCGTTGGGCAACCTTCCCGCCGAGCACACCGTCTTCTCTCTCCCCGTAGGCGGGCACCCGAAGCTGATCGCCATCGAGCGGAAGGGAGACACCGTGCGTGGCGCCCAGTTGTCGGATGCAGCGGTAGAGACACTGCTGGCCGCACGGGCCGATCGCTACCTGACGTCTCCAGAGCCCGTGCGCTTTGCCCTGCTGCCCGTACCCCGCGAGGTGGGCGAGGGGCTGGTGAACCGGCTCATGTCCGAGGTGGTCCAGGCGCGCGCCAACGCGCTGGGGCCGCCCGTGTTCGCCGAGAGGGTGCTGTCTCCGCCGCTCCAGGACTTCCGGCTGGCGGTGCTGTCCACGGGCGAGGATCCGGTGGCGCGCGCCTCCACGCGCAACCGGGCGGTGTACGCAGTGCTGCTGGCGTTGTTCTACCTGACGCTCACCTTCGGCGTGGTCTACACGGGGCGCACGCTCTACCGGGAGGCGAAGCTGTCGCGGTTGAAGACGGACTTCATCTCGCTGGTGAGCCACGAGCTGCGCACCCCGCTCACCTCCATCCGCATGTTCATCGAGACGCTGGCCCTGGGGCGGCTGAAGGATCCCGCGCAGACGCAAGAGGTGCTGCAGCTGCTCACCCGAGAGACGGAGCGGCTGTCCACGCTGATTGAACGGGTGCTGGACTGGGCGCGCATCGAGAGCGGGCGCAAGGAGTACCACCTGGAGCTCATGGACGTGACGCAGGTGGTGGAGGCGGCGGTGGCGGCCTTCCGTGCGCAGCGGTTGGACAGCGGCGTGGAGCTGAAGGTGGAGGTGCCGGAGAACCTGCCGCGGGTGGAGGTGGATCTCCACGCGGTGGCCGGGGCGCTGCTCAACCTGCTGCAGAACGCCTACAAGTACAGCGGTCAGGACAAGCACATCTCGCTCAGCGTCCACGCGGACGGCAAGTGGGTGGACCTGTCGGTGCAGGACAACGGGGTGGGGATTGCGCCCAGGGAGCGCAAGCGCATCTTCGAGCGCTTCTACCGGGTGGACAACCTGCTGACGCGAAAGACAGAGGGCAGTGGCCTGGGCCTGGCCATCGCCAAGCGCATCATCGAGGCGCACGGGGGACGGATTGGAGTGCAGAGTGAGCTGGGCAAGGGCAGCCGCTTCACCATCCAGCTTCCAGTGAGCAAGGCATGAGCGAGAAGGCGCAACGCATCCTGGTGGTGGAGGATGATCTGTCCATCCTCACGGGCCTGTCGATGAACCTGCGCATCGAGGGCTACGAGGTACTCCAGGCCCAGGAAGGGCGCACGGGGCTGGCCAAGGCGCTGGACGAGGCGCCGGACTTGATCGTCCTGGACATCATGCTCCCGGAGCTCAACGGCTACGAGCTGATCAAAGAGCTGCGCCGCCGGGGCCGGGACACGCCGGTGGTCATGCTGTCCGCCAAAGGCATGGAGACGGACAAGATCCTCGGCCTGAACCTGGGAGCGGATGACTACGTGGTGAAGCCCTTCGGGCTGCAGGAGCTGCTGGCGCGCATCAAGGCGGTGCTGCGCCGGCGCTATCCGCCCACGGGCACGCCGCCGGTGACGTTCGGGGACGTGGAGGTGGAACTGGTGGGGCGGACAGTGGCGCGGGCGGGCAAGCCGGTGGAGCTGACGGCGCAGGAGTTCAAGCTGCTGGCGCACTTCCTGGCGCACCCGGGCCGCACCTTCACGCGCGAGGAGCTGCTGTCGGGCGCGTGGGGCTTCGACTACGAGGGCAGCGCGCGCACGGTGGACAACTTCGTGCGCCAGCTCCGGCTCAAGTTCGAACCGGATCCGGAAGATCCCCGCCACTTCGTGACGGTCCGGGGCCTGGGCTACCGGTTCGACCGCTGAAGGGGCTCACAGCCCGGCGATGCCGATCTGCCGTGAATCCCCGAGATCAAACGGCTTGCCGTCGAAGCGCCCGTAGCGCTCGCGCAGCGTCAGTCCACAGGTGGTCAGCGCATCCTCGAGCTCCTCGGGAGCGAAGTGGCGCAGCTTCAGCCGGCGGATGGGCGCGGTGCCTCCGGGTGGCTTGCGCTCGCGCAGGTGCAAGGCGAACAGCGGACGGCGCGGCTCCAGCGGGGCGCGCGGCTCGTCGTCGTCATCTCGGATGATGGCCTCGCGCGGCGGGTTCAGCACGTCGTAGATGAAAGTCCCCCCAGGCGCGAGGTGGTGGCACACCGTGGCGAGGAAGGCATCCAGGTCGTCCCGGGTGGCCATCACCCCCATGGCATGCTGGGGAGCGAGCACCAGGGGGAAGCGCTCCGGCAAGCGGAGGACTCGCACGTCCGTGGCGATGAAGCGCACCCGGTCCGCCACCTCGGCTGGCCCCTCGGCGCGGCGCTCCTCGGCGGAGCGGATCATCACCTCGGACGAGTCCACCCCCACCGCCGTGAAGCCATGCTCGGCCAGCGCCCACGGCACACGGCCGTTGGCCGCGCCCAGCACGAGCACCGGCCCGCCCCGCTCGCTGGCCTGTCGCGAATAAAAGAGGAGATCCGGATCCTGCCCCACCAGCGACAGGGGCGTGCGGCCGCGGACATCGTTTCCGCTCATCCTCCCCGGCGTAGCACGGTTTGGGTCCTTGTCGGGACATGTGGTTGCACAGAGAGAGAACTCTTTTACCCACTCCCTGTCCACCAACCGACGACTTCCCCCCCTGGGGGAGGGGCCAAGTGCTGGCACTCACCTTGCGTAGGCCCTGGGGAGCACGGGTGTCTCGGATACCCGTCTTTCGGCATGGGGTGAGGGCATGAGGGGCGGATGGGGGTGGGCGGGCGCGCTCGTCGCGGCGAGCCTGGTGTGGACCGCTGGCTGCACGGGCAGCGGCAATGATGTTTCGGAGCACGGCAACCCGGGGATGGACGATTCGACTCCTCCCACGGACCCGGGCGACGATCCTTCCACTCGCCAACAGCCCCCCGTCATCACCCCGCCTGGGAGGCCCGACGCGGGCACTCCGCCGGATGCCGGGACGCCGCCCGACGCAGGCACTCCGCCAGATGCGGGCACTCCGCCGGATGCGGGCACTCCGGACGCGGGCACTCCGCCTCCGGTCATCCTTCCGCCTCCCACGACGGAAGGCTGGAACTTCTACGGAGTGAGCGAGGGCGGACCGCAGAAGGTCTACGGAGTGACGGCGGACGAGGGCGGCAACATCTGGGTGGCTGGCGGCGAGGAGGGCCTCTTCCTGCTCAAGCCGGGCGCCTCGAGCTTCCAGCACTTCACCATGGCGGACGGCCTGCGCCCCTACGGCTTCATGCCGGACGGCAGCACGCCTCCGGGCCCGAAGTACCTCAAGGTCATCTCGGTGGCAGGCGGACCGGCGGGCACCGTCTTCGTGGGCTACGAGGGCATGCCCGGCTCGCAGTACTGCGAGGCGAATTGGGACGAGGCCAATCCGGATCCCTCCGTCTACAAGAGCGGTGACGCGGACAAGGTGAGCCTGCAGGCGGATGGCACCCTGGATGTGGTGCACTACGACATCTTCTCCGGGCCCGGCGTGGTGAAGGCCGAGCCGCGAGGCCGCGAGCGGCTCTGCAACATCCTGCGGATTGCCTACGACAGCCAGACGCACAGCGTGTGGTTCGGCGGCAACCACGGCTTCGCCCGCGGAGACTCGCTCTTTACGGGGGCTCCCACCTGCAACGGGCAGCTGTCGTGCGCGGGCGTCGTCGAGCACGTCCACCCGGGCCTCAACGCGTACGTCTACTCCAACCAGAGCGAGGACTCGAAGCTCTACCCGAATGAACCTTCGAAGTGGCGGGTGAAGGGAGCGCTGCTCACGGACGCCTACTACGGCGTGGCGGTGGATCCGAGCGGCGACGCATGGTTCGGCGGCTCGGACCGCAGCACCCGGTTCCGCTACATGACGGCCACTGGCAGCCCCAACTACTGGCGCGCGCAGGTGATGACGGAGGACAAGGACTACGCCTGGAACCGCTTCGACATCTGGCCGGACGCTGTCACCGAGCCGCAGATGTCCCGGCCCGAGCAGCGCACACCGGACAACATCTCCTCCATCTCGGTGGCGGGTGACGGCAGCGTGTGGATGGGCTCCTTCTCGCGCGGCCTGGCGCAGCTGACGTCCGAGGGCGCGGTGGTGCGCCGGCTCAGCACGGAGTTGGTGGACCACCGGGGCCTGGTCTCCGCGGTGGCGGCGGATCCGCTCGACAACAGCGTCTGGGCAGGCGCGAGTTGGGGCGGCGGCCTCAGCCGGGTGAAAGGCAACTCCGTGATCCACTATGACTGGACGGTGTTCGGCAAGGACATGGCCATGTCCCGGATCTCCGACGTCCAGGTGGACAAGTCGGGCGCCCGGCGCCGCGTGCTGGTGGGCTTCATGGGCTACGAACTCAGTGACAAGCGGTGGGTGGCCGGGACGATCGGCATCTACACCGGAGATTGATACGTCAGGGCACCCCACGGCCCGACGTGCACCGCGGCCGCTCTCCCTCTGGGAGGGCGGCTGCGGCCTTTCTGGCCCCTACTTCGGCAGTTGGAGACAATCCTCGGGAAGCGCGGCATTTCGATCGCGGCCAGTGCGATCGGTTTTCCCCTTCGCGCCGCAGCGAGGTCCAGCCATTTCGAGCGTTTCGCGCGGCGATGGCGGCTGGATCGCCCAGAGTTCAAGCCTCTGGCCAGGCCTGCGCGATCAGATCCCGCGCTTTCCCGCGGTCCCCGCGATGGAAAGCCCGCGTTTTTGGAAGATCGTTTCCACTTCGAGTACCAGGACTGCAAGCACCCAGGTCCGAGACTGCGAGCCTGGATGCCCACAGTTCAATTGATGCGCGAGGCCTGAAGGCTGCGGCCCAACAGGGCCGTGAGCTGCTCCCACACCTCCAGCGGGATGTCCTTCAGGCTGACGCTGGCCTTGCCCTTGCGGTTTCTCGCCACCAGTTCGACGCCCGCCTGCTCCGGGAAGTAGCCCATCCAGACGGTGCGGCACTGCTCGATGCGCGCCAGGATGTCGGCCGACAGCGGAGCGCTGGAGGTGGGCCTGCGCAGGCGCTCGAGGGCCTTACGCAGATCCACCACAGTGCACTCGCCGAAGAACTTCTCATCCACCACGCCGTTCTGGTCCGGCACAGCGATCACCACGGTACTCAGCTCATTCGTGTCCACCTCGGTCTTGGAGGCCTCCGCGTAGGTGAGGAGCAGGCTCAGCGCGGTGACGCCGTACTGCACGCAGGCCTCCTCGCTGAACTCCTTCGCCACGGCGCCGTACCTGACCAGTGTCGCCTTGGACAGCTCCTTGATGTGCTTGCTGAAGTACGCCGAAGCGGTCTTGAGCTTGGCCTTCTCGGCCAGCTTCTCCTTCACTGCGATGTTGTAGAGCACGCCAATCTGGTGGCAATTGACATTGCCTGCAGCCAGGAGCTGGCGCATCTGGGTACACAGCGTCTGGAGTTGCTCGAGGGCTGTGGCCTGCTCGTTGGGGGTTGCTGTTTCGGGGGTCACTGCTTCCATACGCACTGCCTCCTGCTGAAGTGGTGCTGCGGTTGAACTGCGCACGAGGGCTCAGCAGGAAACGGGCCAACAAAAAACCGAAGTGAAATTAACCATTTGCCCAGAGAGCCGATAAAATCGGCTACGCCCGTGGACGGTGCAGTCCACGGGGCGAGACTCCGCGCCCTCACGGTTCATCCCAGTGCCCGGGCTCACCGGTGAGTCCGCGACCTCGCTTACGGCCCCTATCGCCCGGGCTCACCAGTGAGTCCGCGACCTCACCTACCACCCGGGCTCACCGGTAAGTCCGCGCCCCCATCTCCTCACCGCAATGAATGGGACCGGGCACGCCTCAAGGAGAGTGCGCGGCTACGCCCTGCTTCCTCCTCAGGCCACAGGAACCAGGGAGATTCTCTTCTTTCGGGATGGCACCTCCCGGCGTAAAGCCCACTAGAATCCGCGCTGTTCATGCCTTCCGTCCCTCCAGGTCCCATTCCGCTGCACACTGTCGTTGGCGCACGGGCGCAGGCGGACCGGATCGCCGCTCAGCAGTTCCACCTGGTGCTGCTGGACACCGAGCGCGCCGGCACCGTCTACCCGCTCTCTGGCGAGGTGCTCCGGATTGGCAAAGCCCCGGAGAACGACGTCGTCATCGATCATCCCACCGTCAGCCGCAACCACCTGGTGGTGCGCCGCCAGGGGGACCGGTTCCTCGTCCAGGATCTGGACTCCACCAACGGCACCTTCCTGGACGGGGCGCAGGTGCGCGAGGCCTACCTGCGCCCGGGCGCGCTGCTGGAGGTGGGCGACGTGCGCCTGCGCTTCAGCCCTCAGGTGGCACCCGTCCAGATTGATCCCTCCACCGAGGATCGGCTGGGAGATCTGGTGGGGCGCAGCCTGCCCATGCGGCAAATCTTCGCCCTGCTGCAGCGCATCTCCTCCACGGACTCCACCATCCTCCTGGTGGGGGAAACAGGCGTGGGCAAGGGCGCCGCCGCCAAGGCCATCCACAAGCTGTCGCCTCGGGCCACCGGGCCGCTGGTCGTCTTCGACTGCGCCTCCGTCTCGGACTCGCTCATTGAAAGCGAGCTGTTCGGCCACGAGAAGGGAGCCTTCACCGGCGCGGTGAGCCAGCGCATCGGCTGTCTGGAGCGCGCCCACGGTGGCACGCTCTTCCTGGACGAGATTGATGATCTGGCGCTGGACCTGCAGCCCAAGCTGCTGCGCGCCATCGAGGACCGGGAGTTCCGCAGGTTGGGCGCCTCCAGCCTCGTGTCCTTCGACGCGCGCATCGTCGTGGCGAGCAAGAAGGACTTGTGGGCGGAGACGAAGGCGGGCCGCTTCCGCGAGGACCTGTACTTCCGGCTCTCCGTCTTCACCGTGAGCCTGCCGCCGCTGAGAGACCGCAAGGAGGACATCCCCCTGCTGGTGGATGCGTTCGCAGGCGAGGGCCTGTGGGCCCGGCTGCCGGAGAAGGTGCGCGAGCAGTTCCTCGGGCACACGTGGCCGGGCAACGTGCGCGAGCTGCGCAACGCGCTGGAACGGGCGCGGCACATGGCGGACATCCCCGAGCTGGCGGGGGATGGGCTGCTGCGCGAGTTCACCCGAGAAGCCCCGGCGGCCGAGGGGGACTCGCTGCCGGTGGAGTTCACCGGTCCGTTCAAGTCCTGCAAGGACGAGCTCGTCCGCGCCTTCGAGCGCGAGTACCTCACCCGCCTGCTGGGGCGCACGAAAGGCAATATTGCCCGGGCCGCGCGCGAGGCGGAGCTGGACCGCAAGCACCTCTATTCCCTTCTGCACAAGTACGGCCTGGTGCAGAGTGAGGGGGACTGACCCGCGGTTCCTTGGAGGGGTATCCCCGATATGAAGCGTGCTTCCCGCCTGCTGGTTGTGCTGTGCTTGGCGTTGTTCTCAGTGCAAGTGTCCGGGTGCTTCGGCAAGTTCGCCGTTCTCCGGGCGATGTGGGACTTCAACAAGAACGTCTCACCCAACAAGTTCATCCAGTGGGCTGTGTTCCTGGTGATGGCGATCGTCCCCGTGTACGCGGTCGGCTCGCTCGTGGACGCGCTCGTCATCAACAGCATCGAGTTCTGGACCGGGCAGAACCCCGTCGCGAGCGCGGAGGCCCCGGACAGCCACACGCGCGTGGTGCGGCTGAGCCCCCAGGACACGCTGCGACTGTCGCGGGACATGGACTCGGGCGTAATGAAGGTGGAGCTGGAGCGCGCGGGCCAGCCGGCGCTGGTGCGCTACTTCGAGCCGCTCGAGGATGGCATGGTGGTGCGCGATGAGGCCGGCGCCCTGCTCGTCCAGGCGCGCGAGCAGACAGACGGTGCCGTGGCGGTGACGGATGCGGCGGGGACGACTGTCGCGCTGCACTCGGCCGAGGCGGTGGCGCAGGCGCGGCAGATGTTCCTCAACGACGGCGCAGAGGGCCTGGCACAGTACGCCCGGAACCAGGTCTCGCCGCTCTCGCAGGGGCTGGCGCAGGTCTGCACGAATCAGCCGTAGTCCCGAGAGTGGAGGAGCTCGGCATGGAGCGCGTTCGAGAACCCGAGTCCCGGCCCGGCAAGGAAGTCCGGGCCGAGCTGGAGCGCGCCCAGGTCGAGCTCACGGCCACGCAGCGGAAGATCCAGGAGCTGGAGCAGGAGCTGGCCACTCGGAAGGCCCAGGCCGAGAAGTGGGCGGCCCGGGCCCGAAAGATGCCCCGCCCCATGTTGGGGGCCGAGAAGAGCATCCTGCTGGGTCTGGGGATCGTCGTGGGGATGATGCTTCTGGAGTTCTACATCAAGCTCGGTGGCCCGTTCCCCTTCCCTTGAAACTCCTGCTCTTGATGATGGCGGCCCTGTGCTGGCACGGAGGTGGTGATGGATCGAATCCAGGAACCCACCGCACATCCCGATGAAGAGGTGCAAGCCGAGCTGGATCGTGTCCAGGCCCAGCTCACAGCCGCGCGCCGCAGGGTCGAGCACCTGCAGGAACAGCTCTCCACCAGCAGCGCCGACATTGACCACTGGGCTTCACGCGCCCTGCACAACCTGGAGGAGCCAGAGCCCACGGACACGCAGAAGATCAAGGTGCTCCTGGTGGGCGCACTGATCGGTGGCCTTGCGGCCACCTTGTTTCACGCCGTGTTGAGCCTGGTGCTTACCGCTCCATAGGCCGCCGCGAGCCCCACGGCGGAGGCGCCCCCCTGGCTGTCTCAAGCCCGCACGCTCAGTCCTTCGCGCGCAGGTATTGAACGGGCCACTGGACATCAGCGCCGAGCTCGCGCGCGGCACGCAGCGGCCAGTAGGGATCCCTCAGCATCTCCCGGGCCAGCACCACCAGATCCGCCTGCTTGGTCTGAAGGATGTGCTCGGCCTGGTAGGCGGAGCGGATGAGCCCCACCGCCGCGGTGGGCACGCCCGTCTCCCGCCGGATGCTCTCAGCGAAGGGCGTCTGATAGCCCGCCCCCACCGGAATCTTGATGCCCGGAGCAATGCCTCCCGTAGAGCAGTCAATGAGATCCGCCCCGTCCTGCGCCATCAGCCGCACCAAGGCCACCGAGTCCTCTTCCGTCCAGCCGCCCTCGGCCCAGTCGGTGGCGGAGATGCGCACGACGAGGGGTAGTTCCTGGGGCCAGCGGCCGCGCACCGCTCGCACCACCTCGCGCACCAAGCGCACGCGGTTCTCGAACGAGCCGCCGTATCGATCATTGCGGCGGTTCGTCAGCGGAGAGAGGAACTGGTGCAGCAGGTATCCGTGCGCGGCGTGGATCTCCACCACGCGAAACCCCGCGGCCTCGGCCCGCACGGTGGCGTCGACGAAGGACTGAATCACCCGCGAGATGGCCGCCTCATGGAGCTCCTCGGGCTCCAAGTCCCCTGGCGTGAAGGGCACGGGGCTGGGCGCCACGGTCCGCCACCCTCCCTTGCCCGGTGGAAGGGAGTGGCTCCCCTCCCAAGGCGTCGCCGTCGAGGCCTTCCGGCCAGCATGCGCCAGTTGAATGCCCGGCACCGCGCCGCGCTCCTGGATGAAGCGGGTGATGCGGGACAGGGGAGCGATGTGCTCGTCCTTCCACAGCCCGAGATCCTGCGGCGAGATGCGGCCCACGGCCTCCACCGCGGTGGCCTCGGTGAACACCAGCCCCGCCCCCCCCACCGCGCGGCTGCCCAAGTGCACGACATGCCACTCGTTCGCGAAGCCGTCTTCGCTCGAGTACTGGCACATGGGGGAGACGACAATCCGATTGCGCAGCGTCACACCGCGCAGCTTCATGGGAGTAAACAGCAGACGGGTCATATGCCCGGCTCGCTATCACAGGCCCGCGCTAGCCGGGCGCCCCAGCTCATGGAAGCTGGTGGGCGGGCAACACCTCAATGGGGAGCGACGCCGGCCCTCGCATCGCGAGTGCTCTGCTCCACACCACCTGCTCCGGCGCCCCCCCCAGCCGTCCACAATGAGGAAGGAGCCCCTCGAGCCCCACGCGCACCACGAGCCGCGCCAGGGGAGCCCCCAGACAGAAGTGGATGCCGTGGCCAAAGGCCATGTGGCTCGGCCCTTGGCGATCCATGTCGAAGCGCTCCCCGTCCGCAACATGACGCTCGTCCCTCAACGCCGAGGCCACCACGGGCATCACCAGCGCTCCCGCCGGGATTCGCACGCCTGCCAGCTCCACCTCCATGGTGGTCACCCGCATCGCGCCTTGCACCGGAGGCTCGTACCGCAGCACCTCCTCGATGAAGCGAGGCAGCCGCTCGGGAGCGCTGCGCACCCGGGCGAGCACCTCCGGCAGCTCTCTCAGCAGCCGCATCGCATTTCCCAGCAGGAGCACTGTCGTCTCCAGCCCCGCCACCAGCAGCAGGAAGAGGAAGCCGAGCAGCTCTTGCTGCGTGAGCGCCTCCCCCTCCAGCCGGGCCTCGAGCAGCGCGCTCACCACGTCCTCCTGGGGCCGGTAGCGGCGCGCGTCGATGGCCTCCTCCAGGTACGCCGTCAGCTCCTCCATCGAGCCGCGCACCTGCGCCTGGCGCTCCATGTCGCTCGGTAACACGGCGCCGATCCCCGTCACGTCCTCCGCCCACCGCTTCACCTTCCGGAACAGGAACGTGTCCAGCCCCAGCAGGTGGCCAACGACACTGGAAGCCAGCGGCAGGGCAAACGTCGGGATGAAGTCCGCCTGGCGCCGCTCGGCCAGATCCGCCGCCAGCGGCTCCGCCACCGAGCGGATGAACGGCTCCAGCCGAGCCAGCGCCGTGGACGTGAAGGCCTGCTGCACCAGCCCGCGCAGCCGCCCGTGGCGCGGCGGATCCGCGAAGGACATGGCGGAGGCGAGCGGGTGGGCCTTCCCCATCCAGGCCGCCTCCATCGCCCGCGCCAACCCCGAGGAGGAGAAGAGCTCAGGGTGCTTGAAGGCGTAGAGCACCTCCTCCTGCCGGGTCAGCAGCCACAACCCCCGAGGCTCCACCTGACAGACAGGGGCCTCCCGCCGCAGCCGCGCATACAGCGGATACGGGTTGGCGCGGACTTCGGGAGACAGCAGATTCGGCTGTTGACTCATGAGCGGGGCCCCCACCCCTTCGCTTCAAGGCAGCGGAATCGGCTCGGGACCGAAGCCCGCATCCAGGGCAGCCTGGGTGGAGAACCGGCCCTGCAGGCTGCGCCCCGCCCCGTACGCCTCCCCCCGCTGGAACGAGAGCGAGAAGTCTCCTCGCGTGGGCTGATCCACGCCTCCCCCCTCGCCAATCTGGAGATCTCCCTTGTCCACGGGGGCGAAGACGCGCGCCGGCTCGCCGGCCGCCAGGTGCACCACCGTTGCGCGATCCACGCCGGAAGGCGTCTGGCCCGCCAGGTTCACCTTCACGCCGGGCTTCAGCTCGAGCCCCTCGGTGGCCACCGAGAGGCGCGCCACCAGGTCCACGTCCAGGCCGTTGTTGCGGTAGTAGCTCACCTGGAGCGCCTCGGCGTTGCGCAGCACCTCCACCCGAGACACCTCCAGCGAGAACAGCTCGTCCACGCTGCCCGACAGCGAGTTAGAGCCGCCGCACCCCAGCAGCCCCCATCCCACCAGCAGCCCCGGGAGCCTCAGCCTCCTCAGCACCTGGCCCCCCTGGCTCATCTCTCCACCGCGAGCTTGAGGACACCGTTGCCCGGCGCCCGGTACGCAATCACCCGGTGGCCCGAGGACAAGAACGCCAGCTTCGGCTGCCAACCGCCGTCCGCGTCCACCAGCTGCTCCCGCCAGTTGCCCTCAATCCGGGTGGTGACGCGCAGCTCGTCATCGTTCGGGCTGCAGCTGCCCTCGTTGGCGCTCGCCGCGTTGGAGCAGATGTAAAAGGCGATGGACGGATCATGCGTCATCGGATCGATGGCGAGCGACGGGTACCACCCGCCCGTGCCAGCCTCGAACACGGGGTCCGGCGTCGTCCAGTCCGCGGCCACGGTGCACTTCGTCGCCGAGGTACCCTTGCACTCGGTGAAGGTGAGGCGGCTGACGGAGCGCTCCAGCACGGCAATGCCGTAGCCCAGCGTCGCGTCCCACGCCAGCGAGGCGCCCGACTGGGTGTTGGACACCGTCTGCACCTGGAAGGGCGGCGTCCACGAGCCGTCCGTGTTGCGCCGCTGGAAGAGCACGTTGGCGCCAGTGCCATCCGCGCTGCCGAACACCTGATCATTCACCAGCGCCGGCTGCCCGTTGGCCATCACCATGGAGATGTGGCCCCCGTACGCCTGCTTGTTGTTGCCGCCCGCCGCCACCACCTGCGGCGTCCAGCTCCCAGGCCTTCCAATGGCGATCTCCAGATCGCTGCCGGCCCAGTCCTGCTGCGGGAACTGGCCATCATGCCCATCGCGGTACGCCACGAAGGCCTGCGTGCCGTTGAAGACGAGCGCGGGGTTGAGGCCCACCAGCAGGCCCCGGTCGCTCACCGCGTTGCCCGCCACGGCCTGGTCGCCCTTCGTCACCGCGATGCTGGTCGTCCACTGGTTGGGCGCGCTGCGGAAGGCCACCGCCGTATCGCTCTGCAGCCAGTACACGGACTGATCGCTGCCGCCGCCCAGGAACGCCACCGCGGGCTTGCCGCTCGAGTCATACGCCAGCGACAGCCCGTACACGCGCTGCACCGTGGCCACCTTCTCCGGCGGGGAGACCTGGCCGCCGTTCACCTCGATGTAGCGGATCTCGTAGTCGGTGGTGTTGACGCGGAAGAAGTAGGCCACCCCCACCACGTCATTCGGTCCCACGGCGAGCGACAGAGGCAGCAGGTCCGTGCCCGTAGGCTCGAGCGTGAGCCGCGTGAAGTTGGAGTTATCGTTCGGATCCGGTGTGGGACCCGCATCGGGGGTGGTCTCGCCCCCTCCTCCCTTGCAAGCCGCGAGTGCGAGCATCAGGCACAGTGCCAAGCCTTGGCGTCTCATAACTTCTCCTCTTCGGTGTCGGCCCCTGAAGCGCCCATCCTATGCCAGCCCACCCTCTGCCGTTTTGCAAAGGCGCGCGCTCGCCCTAGGCTTACGCTCCTATGGCTCGCAAGCGTTCCTCCCCCGGGCGCCTCACCCGGCGCTCCTTCATCCAGCGACTGACCTTCTTTGGTGGCGGAGTGGTGCTGCTGGGCTCCTTCGCCTGCAAGAAGTCCCCGGAGGAAGAGGCCAAGCCGGAGGCCAAACCGGCGGAGGCGCCTCCAGTGGGGGATTCCCCCCACGGCACTTTCACCGGGCTGGAGTTCACCACCATGGCTGCAGCGTGCGAGCGCATCCTCCCGCGTGACGAGGATCCCGGCGCCAAGGACGCGAACGTGCCTGCCTACATCGACCGGATCCTCCAGACTCCGGAGATGAAGCAGATGAAGACGGACTTCCTTCAGGGGCTGTCCGCGCTGGAGCGCCGGGCGCGGAGCATGTTCAAGAAGGGGTTCGCCGAGGCCACGCCCGAGCAGCAGGATGAGCTGCTCACCATCTTCAAGGACAGCGGAGACGGCACCGGCGAGGCGCACTTCTACGAGCTGCTGGTGGTGCTCACACTGGAGGGCTTCCTGGGAGATCCCTCGTACGGCGGCAACCAAGGCAAGGTGGGCTGGCACCTGGTGGGGTTCGACACGGTGGGTACGGTGGCCATGGCTCCGCCTCAGGGCTACGACGGGCCCAAGTGCCTGCGCGAGTGCGGGGACCACCGATGACGAAGGAGCCGGTGGACATCTGCATCATCGGCAGCGGCGCGGGCGGAGCGCCCATGGCGCTGGAGCTGGGCCGCGCGGGCTTCAAGGTGGTGGTGCTGGAGAAGGGCGCGCACTACCACCCCAAGGACTTCGTCCACGACGAGATCCTCAACAGCCGCCGCAACTTCTTCATGCCGCTGCCGTGGGAGGAGCCCCACCTGTGGCGCAAGAGCCCCACCGCGCGCTACGAGCGCTCCAACTCGGCGTGGACAGCCAACTGCGTGGGCGGCGGCACCGTCCACATGAGCGGCTACTTCTACCGGCTCAAGCCCATGGACTTCCGCCTGCGCTCCACCCTGGGCGAGCTCAAAGGCGCCAACCTGGCGGACTGGCCCATCTCCTACGAGGAGTTCGCCCCCTTCTATGACAAGGCCGAGGCGGAGCTGGGTGTGTCCGGCGAGTTCCGCTCCCACCCCTTCGCCGAGCCCCGCAGCGGCCCCTACCCCCTGCCCGCGCTGGACGTGCACCCCATCGCCCACGAGATTGATCGGGTGTGCCAAGAGCTGAAGTGGCACCCGCTCAGCACCGCGCGCGGCATCATCAGCAAGCCGTACAAGGGGCGCTCGGCCTGCGTGTACTGCGCGCTGTGCGGCAGCTACGGCTGCGAGATGGGCGCCAAGAGCGGCACCAACGCCAACCTCATCCCCGCCGCGCTGGCCACCGGCAACGTGGAGCTGCGCCCCAAGTGCATGGCGCGCACCATCGAGGTGGACAAGGAGGGCCGCGCCAAGAGCGTCGTCTACCTGGACGCGGACGGCGTGGAGCAGGAGCAGCCGGCGAAGCTGGTGGTGGTCTCCTGCACCTCGGTGGAGAGCGCGCGGCTGCTGCTCAACTCCACCTCCTCGCGCTTCCCCAAGGGCCTGGCCAACGGCAGCGGGCTGGTGGGCAAGAACCTCATGTTCAGCTCCTTCGGCGAGGCGCGCGCCACCTTCCGGCTCTCCAAGCAGAAAGCCTCGCGCCCGTGGCTCGCCGAGCCTGCCCCCTTCGTCAACCGCAGCCTCCAGGACTTCTACCTGATGCCGGATGAGCGCTTCGGCTTCCGCAAGGGCGGCACCCTGGGCTTCATGTGGACGCACCCCAACCCCATCTTCGCCGCGGTGGGCCTGGCGGGCACCGGCAAGGACGGCGTGTTCGGCAAGGCGCTCAAGGACCGGATGCGGGCTTACCGGGACTCGCGCATCCTCCAGTTCGAGGTGTACGGCGAGTTCCTCGCCACCTCGGGCACGTATGTCACGGTGGAGCCGGGCGTGAAGGACAAGTACGGCATCCCCGTGGCCGCCATCACCGTGGACAGGCACCCCATGGACTTCGCCGCCACGCGCTTCCTCGTGGAGCGCGGCGAGGAGGTGCTGGCGCGGTTGGATCCGGATGACTTGCAGCGGGTGGGCATCGCCGGGGAGACCACCATCCTCCAGCACGGCACCTGCCGCTTCGGCACGGATCCTTCCACCTCCGTGCTGGACAAGGACTGCCGCGCCCACGAGGTGCCCAACCTCTACGTGGTGGACGGCAGCTTCATGCCCAGTGCCGGCAGCGTGCCCTCCACGCTCACCATCGCCGCCAACAGCTTCCGCGTGGCATCCAACCTCATCCGAAAGCTCAAGAAGGGCTGAATCTCCCGCCCCACACCCCCTGGCTGATCCATGAAGCCCTGGGATTTTCCCGGCGATTTTCCCCCCGCTGACGGGAATTACGGCCTCATTTTCTGATCGGGATCCTTGGACCAAGTCCCTGGGATCACGGAGCTTCTTGGACCCTCAAAGATTAAAATGTAGGTAAGAAGCAACCAACATCCCCCTGTGTACGAGAAATAAGAGCGGTGGTTGCCTCTTCCTCCCCCTGAAACCACCCCATTCATTTCTGCCCCGGAGAATTCCATGTCGATCGGCTCCATCAAGAACTCGCCTTCCTTCCGTCCTGTCAGCACTGAGACCAAGACCTCTTCTACCCCTGCGGTGGGCGGTGATGCCCAGAACGCGCTGAAGGATCTCCAGAGCGCGCTCCAGCAGCTGGGCAACAACCCCCTCTTCAAGGCGCTGCTGGGCCAGAGCGGCTTTGACGGCGCGAAGGGCGCTCACGGCGCGCACAAGGGTCACCACGCGCACAAGGGCCACGGCGCGGACAAGGCGGGCGGCGCGGACAAGGCCGACAAGGCCGATGGCAAGGACAGCAAGGCCACCTCTGAGGACAGCATCAAGAAGCTGGTGGACGGCCTGAAGCAGTTCGTCCAGACGCTTGAGCAGCTGCTCGGCAAGAAGAACGAGACCCAGGACGGCACGAAGAGCGCGGGCGGCACGGACGCCTCCAAGTCCACGGGCGGCAGCGGTGGCGCGGGTGGCGCGGACGGCGCTCAGTCCGCCGGTGGCGCGGGCTCCGCGGGTGGTGCTGACGCCGCTGGCGGCGCCGACGGCGCTCAGTCCGCCGGTGGCGCGGGCTCCGCGGGTGGCGCTGACGGCGCTCAGTCCGCCGATGGTGCGGACGGTGCGGAC
>NZ_JBJMQP010000005.1:0-18749 GCF_045802625.1 Hyalangium sp.
CACGCGCGAGGTTGAGGTGCAGGCCGATGGAGAGCCCCTTCGCCTCGCGAGCCGCCGCTTCGGAGTAGGGCGTGTTCACCATGAAGGTGGCCGAGGAGACGACTCCCTCGCGCATCGCGCGGAGGATGCCTCGGGTGACGGCGGGATCGTAGCCAAGATCGTCAGCGTTGATGATGAGGGCGCGAGGGCTCACGGGACTCTCTCAGGGACGAGGGTGGGTCTCGAAGGAGAGACGGAGGGGAAGGGGCATGGACACGTGCCTACCTAGCGCACCGCGCGCCCTTCTGCTCCATGCTGGAGCGTGGCATGGGGGCTGGTGCACGGTCTCGGGATCAATCAATTGTCCGACTTGCACTGCGCCGCGAGCGCTTCCGCGTGCTCCGGGAAGCGGGAGGCCAGCTCCTTCTTCACCTCGGCCACGGCGGCTTCGTTGCCCTGCCGCGCATGGAGCTGACACCGGGCGGCCAGCGCCCGCGGGTCTTCCGGAGCGAGCTGATCCGCCTCCCGGTAGGCCCGCTCGGCGCCCGCGGCGTCTCCCTGCCGGAAGAGGATGGCTCCCAGGTAGTAGTGGGCGATGGCGAGCTTGGGAGACTTCTTGAGCGCTCGTTTGAGCAGGGCGGCCGCGTCTTCCACACGCTCCTGGCGGTAGCGCACGAAGGCCAGCTCCGCGAGCGCCTCGGCGTCATTGTGGTCTCTCGTCCAGGCGCCGAGCACCTCCGAGGCCTCATCCAGCTTCCCACCCTGCGACAAGAGCATCCCGTAGCGCGGAGCGATCTGCGGATCCTTGGGCCGCTTCTCATAGGCCTTGGCGAGCGCGGCGATGGCGCCCGGCACGTCTCCCTGGCGCTCTCGCAGATTGGCCAGGGCCAGCGCGGGGCGCACATCTCCCGGCGCGAGCGCGGTGGCCTCTTCGATGGCGCGCTCGGCGCGCTTGCCCTTACGTAGCTCGGTGGCGGCCCGCGCGGCCAACAGTTGGCCCTCCACGTCCTTGGGGAAGCGCTGCGTGAAGGCCTCCGCGAGCTCCAGCGCCGCGTCGTTCTCTCCTACCTCCAGAAGCAGCTCACCCGCCCGAGCCAGCTCCTGGGCCGTGGCGCGCTCGTCCTTCTCGAGCCCCTTCAGCGCCGCCTTTCGCTCCTGGCGGTTGGAGGTGGCTGCGGCGGTGGCGATCCGGTCGGCGGGCAGCGCGTTGGGGCGCAGCAGCAGCCAGCCCACGCCTCCGCCCACGACTGCCAGCAGCAGCACGGCGACGAGCACGATGCGCAGCGGCCCCCGCGCGGAGCGAGCCTTGGGCGTCACCGGAGTGGCGGGCATCGTGGCCGGCTCGGGAGGCAGCGTGGCGGGCCCAGGAGGCAGGGTCTTCGCGGTGGGCGAGACCGCCGGTCCCCTCCCCGCGATCGGGCTCTTCGCCGGAGCAGGCGTGGTTCCCCGAGCCTTGCCGCGAGCCACCTCCATCACCGGCCCGGAGGGCTGCGAGCCGGAGTCCGACGGATCCGCCGAACGCGCGCGCTGCAGCGCCTGGCGCTTCGGATCGCTGTCGAGCGGGAAGAGCTGCTCCACGTAGGCGGCCACCTGCTCGGGAGTGGCCACCTCGGCCTGGCCGCCCACGCTCTCGATGGCGTCGGTGAACACCTGGAGCGTCTCGAAGCGCGAGTTCGGGTCCCGGTGCAGCGCGGTGAGGCAGATGTGCTCCAGCGCGTTGGGCACGGACGGATCAAACGCGGTGGGAGGCTTGGGGCGCCCCTCGGCGATGCGCGTCAGCACCTCCTCGGGGTTGAGCCCGGTGAAGGGCCGCCGGCCGCAGAGCTGCTCGTAGAGCATGACCCCGGCGGCGAAGATGTCCGCGCGGTGATCCACCGTGTTGCCCACGATCATCTCCGGCGACATGTAGAAGAACTTGCCCTTGAGCGTGCCGGGCTCGGTGCCCGAGCCGAGCGTCTCCGCCTTGGCGATGCCGAAGTCGATGACCTTGATGGCCCCATTCACGCCGACGTGGATGTTGTCCGGGGTGAAGTCGCGATGGACGATGCGCAGGGGCCGGCCCGCCTCGTCCACGGCGCGGTGGGCCGCATCCAGCCCCCGGCACGCGTCCACGAGCACGCGCAGGGTGACGCCCAGGGGCACGCGCTGGCCGCGCTCGGCCGCCTCCGCGCGCAGCTCCGCGAAAGAGCGCCCCTCCAGCAGCTCCATGGCGATGAAGGGCTCGGAGTCCTCCACGCCCAGCTCGAGGATGGTGACCACGTTGGGGTGGTGCACCTGGGCGGTGATGCGCGCCTCATTGAGGAACATCTGGACGATGCGCCGGTCCGACACGAGGTGGGGCAAGAGCCGCTTCACCGCCACCGCCGGGCCGCGCTGGCCGTTCTCCTCGATGCGGCGGCCCAGGTACACCTCGGCCATGCCGCCTGTCGCGATGCGCGCGCTCAGCCGGTAGCGGCCCAGCCAATAGTTCTGTTCGGGGTCGCCCAAGGCGGGCGCAGTCTACGTATCCCGAGGGCTCGCGTCCTGTCTGCGCTGGCCGGTTTGGCACCTGGCCGGCCGGGGAGAGGGCGGGAAGGCAGGAATTTTGCCCCCAGTTTTTTCCCGCAACACGCTACCCTTCCGCTTGGAATTGGAGGTCAATCACATGGCTGGTCGGTGGGTTCTGCTCCTGGGAGTCCTCGTCGCCCTGGGTGGGTGCACGACGGTGGATATGGCGCGGGTGCCAACCTCGGAGCGCGGCCATGACGTGTTCGTCTCCACCCGAGACGTGGCGGGGCCCTACAAGAGCCTGGGCGTGGTGCAGGCGACGCGGCGCGGGGTGCTCCTGTTCGGCTTCGCGGATCCGGCGGGCACGGATCTCCAGTCGGATCTGGACGAGCAGCTGCTGCCCCAGGTCCGGGAGATGGGGGGCGACGGCATCATCAACGTCCGCTTCCAGCAGACGCAGTACACCCTGCCCACCCGCATCCTCTTCTCCATCCTCTTCTTCATCCCCCTGCCGAGCGAGGCCACCATCACCGGCGAGGTGGTGAAGCTCGAGGCCGGCGCTCAGGCTCCTGGCCAGGGCTCCGGCTCCGTGGCCTCCACGCGGTGAGGGTGGCCTCTTTGTTCCTGGAGGGTTCTTCGTGAGACTTCTGCTCCTGATGCCCCTGGTGCTGGCCGCGGGCTGCGGCGCCACGGTGCGCGGCTCGCCGCTGTCGGACCGCCCGCTCGAGCCCGACCGGCGCGGCATCTTCCTGACCACGGGCAGCTCGCCGCGCCCCTACCGCACCGTGGGCTTCGCCCAGGTGACGGGCTACGGCGTCACCGTGGCGGGCATGACGGACGTGGGCGAGGCCGGGCTGGACGGCACCATCCGTGGCACCTTGTCCCAGGTGGCCGCGCGCATGGGCGGCGACGGCGTCATCCACATCGACTTCGTCGACGAGAACCCCCCCACCGACATCGAGCGCCTGGGGGAGCTCTCCCAGAGCGTGGCCAACGTCGCCAGCGGTCAGGGCGAGGTGAAGACGCGCAACCGCTCGGTGGTCGTCACCGGCGAAGTCATCCAGTTCCTCTCCACTCCGTGAGGCTCTCCCCGATGCGTCTGCTGCTCGCCCTCTCACTGGTGGCCCTCACCGGCTGCACCGTCATCAACACCGCCGCCGTCCCCTCGGACCGCAGCGGCAGTGAAGTCTTCCTCACCGCCGGAGACATTCCGGAGCCCTACGAGTCGCTCGGCATGGTGCAGGCCACGCGCTCGGGCGTGCTGCTGTTCGGCTTCATTGATGTGGTGGGCACGGACATCGAGGCGGGCCTCAAGGACGTGCTCATGCCGCAGATTCGCGAGATGGGCGGCGACGGCGCCATCAACGTGCGCTTCCGGCAGACGCAGTACCTGCCGGTGCAGCAGGTGCTGGGCGCCATCTTCTTCGTCGTCCCCCTGCCCAGCAGCGTGACGGTGACGGCCGAGGTGGTGAAGCTGCGGCGCGGCAACGCGGCCCGGCCCTCGGAGCGCGCCGTCCAGCCTCCGGTGGCGGGGCGCTGAGAGCACTCGCACCTACCCCGTCTCGCGGCTTCTCTGCGCCAGGGGAGGAGCGGAGTGGTAACGTCCGAGAGAGCCGGGAACCTGGATGGGCAGGTCCCGGCGAGAGGCTTTCCGTAGCTGCTTCGAGGTGGAGCGCCGTTGGGTACCGTCCTCAAGGGTGGAAACGTCGTCGAGCTGGAGCCGGCCATCGTCGAGCGGGTGGACCTGCGCATCGAGGATGCGCGCATCGTCGCCCGCGGGCCGGATCTGCAGCCGCAGCCGGATGACGAAGTGGTGGCGCTGTCGGGCAAGCTCGTGTTCCCGGGGCTGGTGAGCGCGCACCACCGGCTGCACATGTCGCTGGGCCGAGGCATGCCCGAGCCGGCGCTGGACAGCTACCAGGAGGCGCTGGAGAAGGTGCGCTGGCGCTACGAGGACGCGCTGGATCAGGACGCGGTGCAGGTGGCGGCGACGGCGGGCGGCCTGGAGGCGCTGCAGTGCGGCACCACGACGGTGGTGGATCTGCACTCGTCTCCGAGGGAGATCCTGGGCTCGCTGACGCGGGTGGCGCGCGGGCTGCACGAGGTGGGCGTGCGCGGGCTGCTGTCCTACGCGGTGACGGATCGGGCGGGGGCGGTGGGGCGCGAGGAGGGGCTGGAGGAGACGGTCACCTTCGCGAAGAAGGCGAAGGGGCGCTTCCGAGGGCAGGTGGGCGCAGGCCACATCTTCACCCTGGGCCCCGACGCGCTGGAGGGGCTGAAGCAGGCGGTGGCCTCCACGGGCAAGGGGCTGCACGTGCCTTTGGCGGAGGATCCGCTGGACGAGAAGCTCTCGGTGGAGCGGCACGGCTCGGCGCCGGTGCCACGGCTGATGGAGGCGGGGCTGCTGTCTCCGCACAGCCAGGTGGCGCATGCGGGGCACCTGGCGTGGGCGGACCTGGCGCAGGTGATCAGCACGGGCTCGTGGCTGGTGCACACGCCGCGCTCCAACCAGCGGCTCGAGGTGGGGTACGCGCCGGCGTTGAAGTTCGGCGCGCGGGCCACGCTGGGGGCGGACAGCCTCTCGGCGGACCTGTTCGCGGAGGCGCAGGCGGCGTACCTGCGCTCGCGCGAGGCGGGGCAGCCCATTGACGTGCTGCGCTACCTGGCCAACGGGCACCGGCTGGCGTCGCAGGTGTTCGAGCTGCAGGTGGGGCCGCTGCGCGAGGGCGCGCTGGCGGATCTGCTCGTCCTGGACTACCTGCCGGCCACGCCGCTCACGTCGGAGAACCTGGCCTGGCACGTGGTGTTCGGGCTGGGCTCGCGGCACGTGGAGGCGGTGATGGTGGATGGGACGTGGCGCATGTGGGCTCGGCGGCCGCTGTCGGTGAACCCGATGGTGGTGGCGGACCAGGCGCGCGAGGCCGCGGCGGCGGTGTGGGCGCGCATGGCGGGGAAGTGACACGAAGAGCGCCGGGGAGCTTGCCTTCCAGGCGGGCGGGCCACTAAGACCTGGGTCATGCTCCTACCCATCCTGGTGACGGGCTTGTTCTCGAGCGCCGTCCCGCAAGCAGGTGACACCGCACCGGACTTCACGGTGACGGACACCGACGGCAAGTCGCACACGCTGTCGGAGATGGTGAAGACGGGCCCAGTCATCGTGGCCTTCTTCCCGAAGGCGTTCACCCCTGGTTGAACCCGCGAGCTCTCGGCGTACCGGGATCGGTACGCGGACATCGAGAAGCTCAACGGCCAGGTCCTGGCCGTCTCCATGGATGACGCTGAGACGTTGAAGAAGTTCAAGGAGTCCCTGAAGGCGCCGTTTGCCTTCGTCCCGGATCCGGACGGGAACGTGGTGAAGGCGTACGACGTGAAGACACCGGTGGTGTCCTTCGCGCAGCGCTACACGTTCGTCGTGGGCGAGGGGCGGAAGATCCTGAAGGTGGAGTCCGGCAAGGACGCCATCGATCCGGAGGGCGCGGTGGTGGCGTGCCCGCTGCGCAAGCCCGGCTCGAAGCCGGACGCGGGCACTCCGTCGGACGCGGGGGCTCACTGAGTTGCCGAGGTGACCGGGTGTGGCCGGTCACCTCCTCCCCCCGGCGGCGCACAGCCTTTGTGGCGGACTGAAGGAGGGGCGAATGCCCTCCTGCTCGCCGGAGTTCGTCCTTGAGTAGCCGAGCGAGTGTGAGTGGAAGTTCCCATTCCCGCCTGGGGTTAGCGGTCGACATTTCGTATCCAGCACGTCGGCCCCATCATGCCCCGCCCGCTCGCTCGTCCTCTCGCCTCTCTGCTGTCCCTCACTCTGGTAGCCCTCGGGAGCCTGCATCCCGGTGATGCGCTCGCGCGTGAGGCGGAGGCAGCCAGGCCAGCGGTTGAGACGGCTGCCGCCTCGGCTCCCACGTGCGGCCCGGTCCGCGATCCGGCCTGGGTCCGAGGGGCCGTGGTCTACGGCGTCGTCCCACCGCTCTTTGGCTCGCACCCCTTCCAGGCCGTCACCGAGAAGCTCGATTACCTGAAGGGCCTCGGCGTCGACGCGCTCTGGCTCTCGCCGGTGAACACGACGCTCCCGGGTGACTTCGGCTACGCCGTCACGGACTACTTCGGCCTGCGCCCCGACTACGGAACCGGCGCCGAGTTCAAGGAGCTGGTCCGCCAGGCGCACGCCCGGGGCATCCAGGTGATGATGGACTTCGTCTCGAACCACACCTCGGTCGAGCACCCCTACTACCGGGACATGCTCGCTCACGGGAAGGAGTCGCCGTACTACGACTTCTACGACCGAGACCCTGCCGGGAACGTGACGCACTACTTCGACTGGGCGCACCTGCCGAACCTCAACTACGACAACCCGAAGGTCTCCGAGTGGATGACCCAGGCCTTCGTGTACTGGGTCCGCGAGTACGACGTGGATGGCTTCCGGGTGGACGCGGCCTGGGGCATCAAGGAGCGCCAGCCACGGTTCTGGTGCCAGCTCGCCTCGGAGCTGCGAGCGGTGAAGCCGGACGTGTACCTGCTGGCAGAGGCGAGCGCCCAGGACTCCTGGTTCGTGAAGCACGGCTTCAACGCGGCCTATGACTGGACCCCTGAGCTGGGGCACTGGGCCTGGGAGAAGGCCTTCGAGGACAAGAGCCAGGTGGCCTCGCGGCTCTATGCGGCGCTCACCTCGGGGCAGACGCCCGTCAACCGGGTGGCCCGGTTCATCAACAACAACGACACCGCGAAGCGCTTCATCGACAGATACGGAGTCGGCACGACGCGAGTGGCCGCAGCGCTGCTGCTCACGCTCCCGGGGCTGCCCATCGTCTACACGGGCGACGAGGTCGGCGCCGAGTACGAGCCCTACCAGCGCCCTCCGCCCCTCTCCTGGGAGGATCCGCACGCGCTCCGGGAGCACTACCGCAAGCTCATCCACCTGCGCGAGTCACTGCCCGCGCTCGCCTCGCGGAGCTGGACTCCGCTCAAGGTCCAGGGCTCGGGCTCGGACTCGGTGGTGGCCTACGTGCGGCACGAGGACGCGGCACCACGAAAGGCTCCGGTCCTGGTCGTCCTGAACTTCGGCTCGGCGGCGAAGGTGCGGCTCCAACTCCCCGAGCAGTTCGAGGCCCTGGGCGCCACCGGAACCCTGAGCGACGCGCTCACGGATCAGCGCATCCCCGTCTCGAAGCACGGCCGTCAGCTCGAGGTGGCCGTACCCGAGTCCACCGCGCTGCTGCTCACATCCGCGCGAACTCGTTGAACTCCACGAGCGGAGCCGGAGCGCGCACCGCGAGCGCCTTACGGAACCACGCGAGCGTCTCCACGAGCCCCTCCTCCAGCGACACGCGCGGCTCCCAGCCCAGCAGCGTCCGGGCCCGGGTGATGTCCGGGCGCCGCTGCTTGGGGTCATCCTTGGGCAGCGGTGTGAAGAGGATGCGCCCACCCCCACCGGCCGCGGCCCGCACCGCCTCGGCGAACTCGAGGATGGTCATCTCCCGCGGATTGCCCAGGTTCACCGGCTCGGTGACGTTGGACAGGGCCAGCCGCGCCAGCCCGTCGATGAGATCCCTCACGTAGCAGAACGAGCGCGTCTGCGAGCCATCGCCGAACACGGTGAAGTCCTCGCCGCGCAGCGCCTGGCCCACGAAGGCGGGCACCACGCGCCCATCCGCCAGCCGCATCCGCGGCCCATACGTGTTGAAGATGCGCGCCAGCCGGGTCCGCACGCCGTAGGTGCGGTGATAGGCCATGACGATGGCCTCGCCGTAGCGCTTGGCCTCGTCATACACGGAGCGCGGCCCGATGGGGTTCACGTTGCCCCAGTAGTCCTCCCTCTGCGGGTGGACGAACGGATCCCCGTAAATCTCCGAGGTGGAGGCCTGGAGGAACACGGCGCCCTTCTCGCGCGCCAGCCGCAGGCCGTTCTCCGTGCCCAGCGCGCCCACGCGCAGCGTCTCGATGGGCAGCTGCGCATAGTCGATGGGCGAGGCCGGCGAGGCCAGGTTGAACACGTAGTCCACCGGGCCCGCGATGCGGATGGGATCGGTGACGTCATGTCTCACGGAGAGGAAGTCCCCGAGCATCTGGAGCTCGGCCACGTTGCGCGGATCTCCGGTGATGAAGTTGTCGAGGCTGATCACCTCCTCGGCGCCCTCTCGGAGCAGCCGCTCACACAGGTGGGAGCCCAGGAACCCCGCGCCGCCCAGCACCACGATTCGCTTGCCGTGGAACTCATTCATGCACACAACTTCAGGCGCATTCCGCGGAGCGAGAAGCGGGGCTGCACCCGAGTACAGGCCCGAGGTTCTCCCGCGGACGCGCGTGCTCCGGACGCGTCGTCCACCGAGCGCTCTCGCGGTTCTCCGACACACGTTTCGGCGCGAGTGCCTTGTCGCTCCCCGATGAGCGGGAGTAGCCCTGGGCCCCCTTTCGACAGCTGGAGGCAACTGGAATGGAAACGCAGGCGAGGATGAAGGCCGCGGTCATCGCGCAGCCCAAAGGTGCTCGCGTGGAGAACGTGCTGAAGCCGGACCCGGGACCGGGGCAGCTCAGCGTGAAGCTGGAGGGTTGCGGCGTCTGCGGCTCGAACCTGCCCACCTGGGAGGGGCGCGACTGGTTCAAGTACCCGCTGGCGGCGGGCGCTCCGGGCCACGAGGGCTGGGGCGTGGTGGAGGCGGTGGGCTCCGGCGTCCAGGGCTTCAAGCCGGGCGATCGCGTGGCCACGCTCTCGAACAGCGCCTTTGCCGAGTACGACGTGGTGGGCACGGACTCGGCGGTGGTGCTGCCTCCGTCGCTCAAGGGCAAGCCCTTCCCGGGAGAGCCGCTCGGCTGCGCGATGAACATCTTCCGGCGCAGTGACATCCACTCGGGGCAGACGGTGGCCATCATCGGCATCGGCTTCCTGGGAGCGCTGGTGACGCGGCTGGCGGCCAACGCGGGAGCGCGCGTCATCGCCATCACCCGGCGGCCCTTCGCGCTGGAGCTGGCGCGGAAGTTCGGCGCCACCGAGTGCATCCCGATGGATGACCACTGGAAGATCATCGACCGGGTGAAGCAGCTCACGGACGGCAAGCTCTGCGATCGCGTCATCGAGGTGGTGGGCGAGCAGTGGCCGTTGGATCTGGCGGCCGAGCTCACGCGCGAGCGGGGCAAGCTGATCATCGCCGGCTACCACCAGGACGGGCCGCGGCAGGTGAACATGCAGCTGTGGAACTGGCGCGGCCTGGACGTCATCAACGCGCACGAGCGCGACCCGAAGGCGTACCTGGAGGGCATCCTGATGGCGGTGTCGGCGGTGGCCTCGGGCAAGGTGGATCCGACGCCGCTCTACACGCACACCTTCAAGCTGGACGAGCTGAACCAGGCCTTCGAGGCGATGAAGAAGCGCCCGGATGGGTTCCTCAAGGCCCTCGTCACCTTCTGACCCAGGGAGCGCACGACCATGATGCAGGGAATCGCGGCGAAGAAGCAGGCGAACCGCCCCAGGCTCGGCTTCCTCGGGGTGGGGTGGATTGGCCGGCACCGGATGGAGGCCATCGCTCAGAGCGGGGTGGCCGAGGTGACGGCGGTAGTGGACCCATCGCCCACGGCGATGACGGAGGCGGAGAAGGCGGCTCCGGGTTGCCAGCGCGCGGGCTCGTTCGAGGAGCTGCTCGCGGCGCCGCTGGACGGTATCGTCATCGCCACCCCGAGCGCCGTCCACGCGGAGCAGTCCATCCGCGCCCTGGAGAAGGGCCTCGCGGTGTTCTGCCAGAAGCCGCTGGGCCGCAACGCCCAGGAGGTCCGGCGCGTGGTGGATGCCGCCCGAGCCGCCAACCGGCTGCTGGGCGTGGACCTCTCGTATCGCTTCACCGCGGGCATGCGGCAGCTGCGCGAGCACATCCGGGGCGGCGAGCTGGGAGACGTGTTCGCGACGAACCTCGTCTTCCACAACGCCTACGGACCGGACAAGGCGTGGTTCTATGATCCGAAGCTCTCGGGCGGCGGCTGCGTGATGGACCTGGGCATCCACCTGGTGGACCTGGCGCTCTGGGTGCTGGACTTCCCCGAGGTGACGCGGGTGTCCAGCAACCTCTACGCCGGAGCCAAGCCGCTGACGAACCCGGGCGCCGCGGTGGAGGACTACGCGGTGGCGCAGCTCGAGCTGAAGAACGGGACGGCGGTGCAGCTCGCCTGCTCGTGGAAGGTGAGCGCGGGCTGTGACGCCGTCATCGAGGCGTCCTTCTATGGCTCGAAGGGAGGCGCCTCGTTCCGCAACGTGAACGGCTCGTTCTACGACTTCACGGCGGACCTGTTCCGAGGCACCTCGCGCCAGCGCCTGAGCGATCCTCCCGATGCCTGGGGCGGCCGCGCGGCGGTGGACTGGGCCACGCGGCTGTCCGAGGGCGCGAGGTTCGATCCCGAGGCCGAGCGCCTGGTGGTGGTGGCCGAGGCGCTCGACCGCATCTACCGCCCGCGCTCGTAGCGCCCGCGCGCGTCGGACACCGGTTGAGCGCCGGTGCCCGACGGGCCTGTCACTCCGTGACGGTGAACTGGATGGGGATCTGCAGAGGGGCGAAGTTGCGGCCCACGATCGTCACCGTCGCTTCATAGGTGCCCGGAGGCAGGTTGCCCTGGACGATGACGTGGAAGCGATTGACCGTCCCCGCGTTCATCCAGATGGGATAGGCCTGGGGGCACGTCGAGAACGCGCACGAGAGCAGCTCGCCGAGCGCGATGAAGGGCGACAAGGGCGCGAGCGTGACGGCCAGGAAGGGCGCTTCGATGCCGGAGTCCCCCACCGTCTTCCAGAGCTGCTCGAGGTAGGTGTCGACATGATCCAGCGGGACGCTGACCGCGTCCTTGCCGCTGCCGGTGACCTGGAGCTCGGAGATCACCGCGTCGCCCTTCAGGGTCTTCTCGCGGAAGACGACGGGGATCAGCGCGCGCTGGTCCTTCTTCACCGTGACAGGGGTTGTGTCGTAGGCGATCTCCAGGTCAGGCTGCAGGAGCATTCCTCCCTCCTGGGTCACTGCCTGGGTGAGCTGGAACGAGCCCTGGCTCTTCGCGCTTCCGGGGCGGAGCGTCACGTCGGCGTCATGGCCCTTGATCATGCTGGGCGGCTTGGCGGCAGGCTGCAGCTCCGTCGAGGTGAGCGCACCGGCCTCCACCTCGCCCCCGAGCGCGAACGCGGGGCTGTGAACGGTGGCCGTCGCGGCCTGGATGTGGGACTTCGAGTCCCAGTACATCTGGGTCGCGGACGTCACCGTCACGCTCCCGGAGATCGGCGTGTTGCCCGAGGGGGTGATGAGCAGCCCGCGGGTGAAGCCGGTGAGCGTGAGGTTGCTCGCGTGGACGAGCGCCCCGCGGGAGAAGAACAGGGAGCTGTCCGTGCCGCTCCAGTCCGAGGGGAAGGTGACGCTGGGCTTGGCGGTGGCGGTGAGATGGTCCTCGGTGGTCAGCTCGACCACGGGCGTGGTGCTGCCGCTCGGCGCCTGGGTGCGCGCGACAGCGGAGCCGACGTCGACAGTGCCCAGCGTGCCGGCGGTGAGCTGGAGCTGCGCCCCCTCGAGCACCAGGAGCCCGGTCTGCGAGCCGACCTGGGCATCGGCGAAGAAGACGCAGCGCTGGTTGTTGGGGAACAGCGGCGCGGGCACCAGCGCGCCCGGGGCATCGACCTGAGCCTTGCCGCTCGTGTTCAGGAAGATCGAGCTGCCGGAGACCTCGAGTGAGGAGCTGAGGCCGGTGGGCTTGTCTTTGACGGCCCGCTTCCAGCGGGTTTCGACCGAGTCGAGGGACTCTCCTTGTCCCCGGCTCGCGCTGTCATCCGGCGGTGCGTTGACATCCGTACCCCCACCACCACAGCCCGACTGAATGCTCAGAAAGACTGCGGCGTACGCCACGGCCAGCAATGGGTTCGAGACTCGCACGCTGCCTCCAGCGCGGTGAGTGCTGCGTTCACGCCATCTTGTCCAATGCTTGACCCTTTGGATCCACCGAGAGCGAAATTGTGTGTGGGGCGGTGTGTAGCCGTGCCACCTGAAGCCTGGGGCGTCGGGCCATTCCTCTTGTAGACGGGGCGGGCGCGTTCTCCTTGAATCAGCGGCATGGCGCGCAAGCTTGGGGAGCAGCTGATCTCGGACGGAGTGTTGACGCCAGAGATGCTGGCCCGAGCGCTCGAGCGGCAGAAGGAGACGGGGCAGAAGCTCGGGGAGTGCCTGGTGCGGCTCGGGTTGGACGAGACGCCGGTGTTGCGCCTGCTGGCCCAGGAGCTGAAGACGCGCTTCGTCTCGACGGCGAAGCTGGCCCAGGCGCCGATTGATCCCACGCTCCTCGAGCGGGTTCCGGTCCGGCTCGCGGAGGGCTTCGACTTCATGCCGCTGCGGCTGGACGAGTCGGGAGGGCTCTACATCGCCATCTCCGAGCCGCAGCGCCAGCGGGCCCTCGAGGAGATTGGCCGGACGGTGGGCGTGACGAAGGTTCTGCCCTTGGTGGCGGTGCGGCGATCGATCCGGGCGGCGATCCGCAAGCACTACTACGCGGATCCGCACGCCTTCGAGCACATGCCGGACGAGGATGCCTGTCCGCACTGCGGCGCGCCCGTCTCCGCCGGGGACTTCCAGTGCGAGCGCTGTGAGCTGCTCCTCATCCGGAGCCTGGAGGACCTGCCGCCACGGGACAACGTCTCCCTGGTGCGAGCGCTGCTCACGACTCCCGAGCGCAAGCTCTCCCGCGAGGTGCCTCCGCCTCCGCACCTCGATAAGACGCGAGTCTCCTCGTACGCGGTGGAGCCCTCGGCGCTTGCGCGGATCCCGACCATCATCGGGGGCCTGGACATCGCGACGAAGCCGCTCAACCCGTTCGAGGCCTACGTCCTGTCGTTCGTGGATGGGCGGACGTCGGTCGCGGACATCGCCCGGATCACCTCCCTGAGCGAGGTGGAGCTGCACGCCATCTTCGAGTCGCTGAGCGAGCGGGGAATCACCCAGCTCACGAGCCCCGCGCCGCCTCCCGCCAGGAGCTCGCAGACGCAGCCGCCCAAGCCCGCTCGTCCGGCCGCGCCCGAGCCGCCACCCGCCCGGAAGGAGAGCTCCCCTCCCGTGGAGGCGAAGCCCGCTCCCATCGGGGCGAAGCCCGCTCCCTTCGAGGCGAAGCCCACTCCGAGGAGCGACGATCCGACCCAGGGGGTGCTGCAGCGCGTCGTGCAGCTGGAGCGGAGCGGCAAGATCGAGGAGGCCATCGCGGCGCTCGAGGTGGGCATCTCGCAGCTGCCCAAGCCCGCGCCGCTCTACAACCGGCTGGGGATGATCCTCCTGAACCAGCGGCGGGAGTACGCCAAGGCGGCGGAGCTCTTCCAGAAGGCGGCGGATCTCGATCCGAGCAACAGCACCTACATGATGAATCTCTATACGGTGCTCAGCCTGAAGGCCGAGGCGACGAATCCAGGAAAGAAGAAAGCGAAGCGGTAGGCCCTGTCTGATGCGCCCGCGCCACGCTATGAAGGCGCCATGCGCACTCTCCTCCTGGCAGCTTGTCTCTCCCTGGCCGGTTGTGCCCACAACACGTCGGCCTCCGAGTCCTCCACCTCCACCGCCGCTTCCGCCCTGTCGGCCTCCGCCGCGCAGGCCATCGCCCATGCGCCTGACCGGGCCGACGCCGACAAGGCGCTCGATGCGGGCCGTCACCCCGCGGAGATGCTCCAGTTCGTGGGCGTAGGCCCCGGCATGAAGGTCGCCGAGCTGATGGCCGGTGGGGGCTACACCACGGAGCTGCTCGCCCGGGCGGTAGGGCCTACGGGCACGGTCTACGGCGAGAACCCCAAGATCGTCCTCGAGCGCTTCGCCGAGAAGCCTTGGAGCGAGCGGCTCGCGAAGCCCGTGAACGCGAAGGTGGTGCGGGTCGATCGCGAGCTGGATGATCCGCTGCCGCCCGAGGTGACGGACCTGGACGCGGTGGTGAGCAACATCATCTACCACGACTCGGTGTGGCTGAACGTGGACCGCGCGAAGATGAACGCGGCGATCTTCCGGGCGCTTAAGCCGGGCGGCGTGTACGTGGTGCTCGACTCCAGCGCGAAGCCCGGCACGGGTGTGAACGACGCCTCGACGCTGCACCGCATCGACGAGCAGACCGTCCGCGACGAGGTGCAGGCCGCGGGCTTCAAGCTCGCCGAGGAGAGCAACGTGTGGCGCAACCCGCAGGACACGCGCGACTGGAACTCCAGCCCGGTCGCGGCCGCCGAGCGCCGAGGCACCAGCGACCGCTTCGCGCTGAAGTTCGTCAAGCCGCGCTGAGCCCCGCGCCTACTTGCCGCCAGCCGAGGAGCTCAGGTGTAGCGGCGCACCATGCGGGCGCAGAAGTCCGCGAACTCCTCGGGGCAGTGGGGCGGGCTGGTGTGGTGGGGCTTCTTGCCGCAGCTACCCGGCGTGAAGCAGAACGTCACCGTCACATCGAACTCGTCCAACGCCTTCATCTGCCGGTCGAACCAGGGCTCGAAGTTCGGCCGGTGGCTGTCCGCCCAGCTCAGCCCCGTGCGCAGCTTCTTCACGCCCAGCTTGCGCAGCCACTGCACCGCGTCGTCCAGCCGGTGGTCCTCGAAGTGGAACCACTGGCAGATGCCCAGCTCGGGCGTGTAGTCCGCGAAGTGGCGCAGCGCCTTCTTCGGCGTCCCGTCCTCCTTGAGCAGCCCCATGTAGAAGTGCCGGTAGTACGACGAGCCCTCCGCCTCGCGGTGCCGCGTCGTCGCCGGCCACGCCTTGGGCAAGTCGTAGAGGCTGTACCAGTGGATGCGCGGCGCCTTGCCCATGAGCAGCTCCGCCGTGCGCCGCAGGCCGAACTCCTGCACCTCCTCGGCGCCGAAGGTGGACACGCCCACCTCGGAGATCCACACCGGGTGCTTCACCGCCGCCTTCACCTCGGCGATGCGCTCGGGCCAGTCGTGGATCTGCCAGTGGTTCCAGTCCAGCGGGAAGCCGTGGATGGCCACCACGTCCACTTTGTCGAGGACGCCCTTGCCCTCCATGTTCTTGAGGAAGTTCACGTCGATGGGAGAGATGCCGCCGAGCACCCGCGGCAGGGTGGGGCGCTCGGCCTTCACCGCGTCCGCGGCCAGCTTCGTCATGTGGGCGAACTCCACCCAGTCCCTGTCGAGCTCGAAGTCCCAGTGGGACATGTTGTTGGGTTCGTTCCACAGCATCACGGCTTCGACCATGGGTGCGCTCTCCTAGGTGCGAGGGTGGACGGCGCGCGGCCGAGGGGGATCCAGCTCGCGGCGGCGACAGAGGTAGAACTCGGGAGCGGGCGACGAGAGCAGATCGAACCCGGCGGCGCGCAGCATGGCCTCGGCGCCGGCCCGGTTGGGGATCCACCAGTTCGTCCAGTCGTGCGCGTACTCGTGCTCGATGAAGTAGGCCAGCGGGAAGCTCAGCCGCTCGAAGATGGCCTGCTCCTCGAAGGGGTAGTCCTTCTTCAGTTCCTCCACGTGCTGGCTGCCGCGCTGCATGCTCTGGAAGAAGAGCAGGTCACCCACCACGTGCTCGTGCAGCAGATCCAACGCGAGCAGCGGATGGCGCAGGTGGTAGAGCACGCCCATGAAGAGCACCAGGTCGAACTTCTCGCGCAGGGTGCCCACGTCGTAGACGTCGAGCTGGCGGAACTCGATGTCCAGCCCGTTCACCTCGGCGGCGAAGCGGCCCTGGGCCAGGTAGCGCTCGTCGCTGTCGATGGCCACCACGCGCGAGGCCCCGCGCCGCTTCATCTCCATGGAGAAGAAGCCGGCGTTGCAGCCGATATCCAGCACCGTCTTGCCCGTCAGGTCCGCCGGAATCGCGTGCGCCACGCGCTTCCAGTTCATCGCCGGGTAGTCGCCCAGGAAGTGGTTGGGGGCGGTGCGCACGCCGCGCAGGTCCAGGTTGTGGAACCACTCGCCCAGGCTGCGCACGCGCTGCTCGATCTCCTGGGAGGTCATGGCCAAGGCCGTCTTCTGTCTGCTCGCGTTCATGCGTGTCCTTCGGGAGCGGTGTCGAGGAGCGAGCCCACGGTGGGCACGCTCCGCTCGGGATGGGAGCCCTCGGGCGGCCGGTCCGAGCCCAGCAGCAACATGGCCTCGCGGTAGCCGTGCAGCGTCCCCACGTCCACGTAGGCCTCGCCGGCCCGCACCGCCTGGGCCCTGCCGCCCCGCGCGAGCCACTCGTTCACCAGCGTGCCGATGTACGGGTCCCTTGGCTCGCGCGTGAGCCATAGCTCGTGCAGCTCGAGCAGGATGGCGCCGGTGAGCTTGAAGGCGCCCCAGATCCAGTTCGAGGTGGCGCCCGGCTGCTTCACTTGGATCTCCCTCACGGTGCCGGCGTCGTCCGTCACCACCGCATCGAACAGCTCGGGGTGCTCCACGGGGAACAGGAGGAAGGAGAGCCCCTCGCCCAGGTGGCACAGGCCGTCCTCGGGGAACCAGACGGTGTCCGGCAGCCCCACCAGCACCACCTCCTGCGGTTGGATGAAGGGCAGCGCCCGGAAGATGGAGTCACACAGCCCCAGCGGCTCCTGCTGGACCGCGTAGCAGACCTGCGCGGGCCCCACCGAGCCGCCGTAGTACTCGACGATGTCCGACTTGCCCGGTGAGATGACGAAGCACAGCTTGCGCGCCCCGGCCCGGATCATCCGGTCCACCAGGTACTCGCTCACGGCGCGAGGGCGCTCCGTCTTCCCGTCGTGGCGCCCGCCCACGGGCAGCAGCTCCTTGGAGAAGGCGAGCGGCTGGATGCGGCTGCCGATGCCTGCGGCTGGAATGATTCCCCACATGGTTCATATCCTCCCGAGCGTGGGCTCGGGCTCGGCGCTGAGCGCGAGCGTGGTGTCCATCAGGTCCACCAATTCCTCGGCGCGGCGGGCGGCGGTGTGCTCGGTGAGGGCGCGCTCCCGAGCGAAGCGGCCCATGCGCGCCAGCTCCTCGGGGGAGCGCGAGAGGGCCTCGAGGGTGTCCTCGGTCGTCCGGGCCACGAGGATCTCCTCTCCCACGCGGAAGAAGGTATCCAGCCCCTTCCAGTCATCGGTCAGCACGGGGACGCCGCACGCGGCCGCCTCGAAGAGCCGCCCGGAGGGGCAGTAGCCCAGCTCGGCCATGGGCCCGCGCGTCACGTTCAGCGTGAGCCGGGACGAGCAGTAGAAAGCCGGGTGCTCCACGGGGGGCAGGTGCTGGACGAAGTACAGGTTGGGCGTCCAGGCGAAGTCGGCCGGGTACTGCGCCCCGCCGATGATGAAGCGCCGCTGAGGCAGCCGCCGGGCGGGCTCCAGGAAGAGCCGCTCCAGCGCCGCCTGCCGGTTCGCGGCGTACGTGCCCAGATAGGAGAGATCGCCCTGGTAGCTCTGCCTGGGAGGCACCGGGTAGTGCACGCCCGGATCCACGCTGCCGTAGAGGGGCGCCACGCAGCGCGCGCCGAGCACCGTGCACAGGGCGCGCAGGGCCTGGCCGCCGGTGTAGCTGAGCACGATGTCGAAGTAGCCCAGCCCCTCCGGGGGGATGTACTCCACGGGCTCGCCCCGCTGGGCGCGCTCCAGGGTGATGGGCGTGTCCATGTCGTAGAAGCACCGGACCGGCACGGACGACTCGAGCACCCGCCACGAGGCGGCCACGCCATCCGGGCAGTACGACGTCACCAGGCCCACCTCCGCGCCCGCGAGCTCCTGGCTCACGCGCGGCAGCACCTCCTCCCACGAGGGATAGAGGATCAGCTCCGCGCCCGAGGGCAGCTCCGTGAGATCCCGGTGCGGAGCGTAGAAGGGCAGATCCCTCTCGAAGAACACGACGCGGTGTCCCTGCTCCACGAGCGCGGAGATCAACCCGCGCCACAACGTGGCGTGGCCGTTCCCCCACGAGGTGCTGACCGTGAGGCCGAAGATGACGAACTTCATGCTGCGCCCTCCCGAGCCGTCGGGCTGGCCCGGTGGAGCTGAGCGTCGAGCAGGGCCCTCACGGTCGGCGCCAGACGAACCCGCTCCAGGCGGGCGTGTTGTTCCGGCCGCAGCCGGGCGAGGGTGTAGGCGACCTTGCGTCGGGTGTGCTCGAGGCTGAAGTACCGGATGAAGCCGGAGGAATTGAGTGAGAAGAAGGACAGGGCGTCCGCGTCGTTGAGCAGCGCCAGGGCCGAGTCCTCTCCAGGACGCTCGTGCCGGGTGACGAGCCAGCGCACGCGCTCGCACGTGGCCGGAGCCACGTTCAGCTCCTCCAGCAGCGTGCAGGTGAGCTCGGCGCCGAGGGCCGCGTGGGCGTCCTTGAAGATCTGATAGTTCTCCGCCTTGTGCTCGATGCGGGCGTCCGCCTCGGAGAGCAGGCGCTC